>JBFHPI010000061.1:0-11195 GCA_041592855.1 Pseudomonas sp. | reverse complement strand
GGGTCAGAAACGAACGACACAGCAGCGCCTGGGCCCAGGCGCTGGCCGGTAAACCGGCCAGCGCGGCTAGCAAGTGCTCGCGACTGTCCAGGGCACAGCCACGTCCATAGGCGGCGATGCCCTGGATGGCCTGCCACTGGGCGAACAGTTCGAGGGTTCGCGGCCCATCGCTACGCGGTTGAAACTTGCTCAGCTGGTCGACGCAGCAACAGGCTTCATCCAGCCGGCCGACCAGCAACAACACCCAGGCATTGAGCAGAATCAGACGCGGGGTGCTGCTCAGCAGGCTGGCCGGCAACTCATCACACCAGCGCACAAAGAGCGGCAAGTCCTGGCCCTGCAGCAACTGCTCCTCGGCAAAGCGCTCCAGAAAGCTGGCGGCCACCTCGGGCTGCTGCGCCCGCAGGGCGTGCTCCAGTGCTGCCGGAATATCATCCTGCGCGGCGAACCACTGGCTGGCCTGCACATGCAGCCGACAAGCGCTCTGGGGCCTGTAGGTGTCGCGTAGCAGACGGGCCAGCGGGGCGAACAGGCTGTACCAGCCACCCTCAGCCTGCGCCAGGATAAACAGGCCACGCTCACGCAAGGCCTGCAACCAGGCCGCCCCCTCCCCCACACCCAACAGGTGTTCACAGAGCGCGGCATTGAAGCGGGGCATATGGGCCAGTTGGCAAAGTGCCTCACGCAACTCGCCGGGTAACCCCGCGAACACCTCATGCTCAAGGTAATCGCTCAACAGCATGCCCGCCTCGCCGCCCTGACGCTGCGCCTGCTCTGCCCCCAGGCTGAACAGGCGCACGGCCGCAATCCAGCCGTCGGTCTGGCTATGGAGTTCATCCAGGTAGGGGGCTGGCACATCGCACGGCTGCATCCAGGCGACCAGTTCATCGCGACTAAAGCTAAGCTCGGCCATGCCCAGCTCCAGCAACTCCCCTTCCAGCAACAAGCGCGGCAGGTTACAGGCCGGGCGCCGACGCCCAGCCAGCCACCACTCGTGGCTCACGGACGAACCCCGCAGCAGACGTTCCAGGCAGGTATCGAAGGCGGCATCGGGCACGCGCGGGAAGTCATCGAGCATCAGCCATAAGCGACGTTCATCCTGGGCCAGACGCTGCAGCACGTGCGCTTCATCCAGCCCCATCCCATAGCCCAACAACACCCCCAGCCGGTCATAAAACTCTGCGGGTTCAAGCGCCTGACCGCCCAGGTCCAACCATAGGGCGGTGCAATCCGCCGGACAGGCCTGGGCACATTCGGCCAGCAAGACCGACTTGCCAAACCCGGCGGGAGCCGACAGCAGGCGCAACCGGCAGCGGCGTGACAGCAGCAGATGGCGCAAGTCGGTTCTGGGCAGGTGCCGCGCGGGCATGCGCACGGGCTCGCGGCCACAGACAGCCGACACAGGGGGCGAGGATGACGCGCAAGCGTTCATGGCAGCTCGTGAGGTTTTTATCGTTATACCGGCAGACTACCCCCCAATAACCCGGGGCTGTAGCTGTATCCAGCATGTTGATAAGCACCAATAAGAAGCCCTAGGAAGAACGTCCCCGGAGCGCGCCGAACGAGTCTTATCCTTGATGCAGATAAAAAAAGACCCGCCTGAAGCGGGTCGAATATGCAGTCGGACAGTCTGCATAAGGGATAAAAAAATCCGATAGCCGAAAAGGGCGGAAGAAGGGTGGCTATCGGATTGCGCAGCTATGACGCAGCCTTGATCAGGCTGCGAACTCATCCTCACTGAAAGCCATCAGGGTCGCCTTGCCGGCCTGCACCTCGGCCAACAGGCCATCGGTTTCGGTCAGCACGCGGGCCATATAGAAGTCGGCCGATTTCAGCTTGGCGCCGTAAAACAGGGTTTCCGTGCTGCCGGCTGCCAGTTTGGCCTGGGCCACCTGGGCCATCTGTGCCCAGAACCAGGCCAGGGTGGTCAGGGCGAACAGACGCAGATAAGGGGTGGAGGCGGCACCGGCCTGCTCGGGGTCTTTCATGCCCTCGGTGGCGATCCACAGGGTGGCCTGCTGCAACTGCTTGAGCGCCTTGCCCACGGCAGCGGCGTGAGGCGCCTCGGGATTGGCCTTGAGCCAACCCTCGACCCGGGCGAAGAAGCCGCGCACCGCACGTCCGCCACCCAGGGCCAGCTTGCGCCCGACCAGATCCAGGGCCTGAATACCGTTGGTGCCTTCGTAGATGCGGGTAATGCGGCAGTCGCGTACCAGCTGCTCGATGCCCCAGTCCTCGGTAAAGCCCGATCCACCCAGCACCTGCAGGCCTTCGTTGGCGCAGGTAAAGCCTTCGTCGGTGAGGAAGGCCTTGACCACCGGAGTCAGCAGCTGCACCAGATCATCGGACTGCTGGCGCACCTCGGCATCTTCGTGACCGTGGGCCACATCCAGGTGCAGACCGGTGAAGTAGGCCAAAGCGCGGCAACCCTCGATCATCACTTTCTGGCGCAGCAGCATGCGCCGCACATCGGGATGCACGTTGATCGGATCGGCGGGTTTATCGGCCGCCTTGGGGCCGGCCAGGGAGCGACTCTGCAGGCGGTCCTTGGCAAAGCCCAGGCTCACCTGATAGGCGCTTTCGGCAATGCCCAGGCCCTGCATGCCGACCATCAGGCGCGCCGAGTTCATCATGGTGAACATGCACTTGAGACCCTTGTTCGGCTCGCCGATCAGCCAGCCCTTGGCGCCCTCGAAGTTCATCACGCAGGTGGCCGAACCCTTGATTCCCATCTTGTGTTCAAGGCCGCCACAGAACGCCGGGTTGCGGGTGCCGTCTTCGAGGAACTTGGGTACCAGGAACAGGGAGATGCCTTTGACGCTATCCGGTGCATCGGGCAACTTGGCCAGCACCAGATGAATGATGTTGTCGACCAGATCGTGCTCACCGCCGGTGATCCATATCTTGGTGCCGCTGATGGCGTGACTGCCGTCGGCCTGGGGCACGGCGCGGGTGCGGATCAGGCCCAGATCGGTGCCGCACTGCGGCTCGGTCAGGCACATGGTGCCGGTCCACTCGCCGCTGATCAGCTTGGGCAGGTACTGCTCCTGCTGCTCACGGGTGCCGTGTTCGGTCAGCGCGTTGATCGCGCCGTGGGTCAGACCGGGGTACATGCCCAGTGACAGGTTGGCCGAACAGACCATTTCCTCAACCATCATATTGAGCACATGGGGCAGGCCCTGACCGCCGAACTCCGGGGTGCAGGCCAGTGCGGTCCAGCCACCTTCGGCGAACTGCTTGTAGGCCTCGCGAAAACCTTCCGGAGTTTTTACCGCGTGGGTCTGCGGGTCGTACTGACAGCCCTGCTTGTCACCGGGGCCGTTGACCGGAGCCAGGACGTTCTCCGCCAGCTTGGCGGCTTCTTCCAGAATGGCGCCACCGAGATCGTCTCCGAACTCGCGCTGCGCAGGCAGCGACTGCAGGGTGGCATAAGCGTCGAGCACCTCGTCAAAAACGAAACGCATATCACGAAGGGGTGCGCGGTATTGAGTCATGTTGCCGAGTCCTCAGGCTGATTGAGCGAACAAAGCTATACATAAAATAATCATGTACAGCTTTTGTATAGCCAAGAACCCTGAGTTGCAAGCTTTTTCTGTACAGTCTGTACAACTAAATGCCATCACCCCGGAAAAAGCGTGCAGCCGCACGCGCCACCCGTGAGGCGGCGCAACGCTCCAAAGGCAGGGACGTCAGGTATCCAGATGACCGGCGAGGAACTGCTGCAGGCGGCGCTGCATCAAACGACCTTCATTGCCCAGGCAGGCAATGGGCGAGCCGCTCAGGCTGTCTTCGGCCAGGTCGGCACCGTCACCCGCCATCAGCAGCGGGCAATCCAGGGCCAGGGCCAGGCGCGCCAGGACCTTTGGCAGATCCTCGCTGGGCGGCTGATTGGAGAACAGCACCAGGGCCTGGGGCTGCATCTTTTCGCAGACCAGGGTCAGCTCCTCCAGCGGCTGACCAAGCCCCAGCACACTGACTGCAACATCATGACTGCCAAGCAGCAGGCCGGCCACCAACAGTTCCAGCTCCCGGCAGTGGCCCGGCAGGGCCGCCAGCAGCACCCGTTCCTCGACCTGGGCGCGCAGAATCTGCAGGCGCTGCAGGGTTCGGGCGCGCAGAAAGGTGTCGAAGAACAGCCATTCACTGGTCTGGCCATACTCGTCCTGACGCAACAACAGCTCCTGCCATAGCGGCATCAGAATGTCCTGAAACACCACCGGCAGCGGGTAGCTGGAAAACACCTGGCCATACAGGCGATCCACACGCGCCTCGTCGAAGGCGCTGATGGCCCGGCGCAGCTGGGCCTGCCATTCGCCCCACTCGGTGGCGGTCACTTCTTCGTAAACCGGGGCACCGGCGGCCTTGACCGCGCTGCTCTTGGCCAGGATCTTGCCAACCTTGCTCACCGCCACGCCACGTTCGATCCAGGCCAGGATGCTGCGCACCGCCTCGATATCGGCCTGGGAATACAGGCGATGACCACTGTCGGTGCGCGTTGGCTGGATCAGGCCGTAGCGCCGCTCCCAAGCCCGCAGCGTGACCGGATTGACCCCGGTCAGGCGGGAAACCTCACGGATAGGAAACAGCTCTTCCTGCTTGAGGGCATTCGAAACGAGGGACGACGCACCAACGAGATCGGACATGGCAGGCGATTTCACGGCAAAAATAGTGCGGGCATTGTAACTCAGGTCTTTCCGGCATACTTTCTACAAGACTTGTACAGAGAGTAGACCATGAACAAGCCCACGCCCTGGCCCCTTACCCTCTACTACGATGGCGACTGCCCACTCTGCGCCCGCGAGATCGCGCTTTTGCGCCGCCGAGCGCCGGCCGAACAGCTGCAGCTGGTGGATATCAGCTCAGGCACATTCGATGCCGCCACCCTGGGCCTGTCGCATCAGGCCATGCAGGTGCGGCTGCACGCCCGCTTCGCCGACGGCCGGTGGGTGACCGGGCTGGATGCCACTCTCTGGAGCTGGCGGGCCGCCGGCCTGGGTCGCTGGGCAGCGCCCTTGAACTCGCGCCCCCTGCGCCCGCTGCTGGAGGTTGTCTATCGCCTGTTCTGCACGCTGCGCCCCCATCTGGAGTGGCTCCCCCACCCGGACGCCAGCCGGCGTTGCCGCAGCAACAGTTGCAGCACAGCCCCGAACCGCAATCAGTCCAAGTAATCAATCGAGAGGGAGTAACAAACCCGGATCGGCGTCACCCATGGCTGGCCGGCCGATAATCTCGTCATGGTATTCGGGCTGCAGCAGCACCACCTGACGCAGGCCACAGCTGCGCAGCTGGCACTTGAGCGCCGGCAATGACGGCCACAGCGTCCGCCCTGAAGACTGTCGCAACTCGCGCACGACTCCATGACGCAGCCCCACGCGCACGACATAACCACAGCAGCGCAGCGCCACTATCTCGACCCGTTGTACTCGCCGACAGCACAGCGCCCAGCGTAACTGCCAAAGATTCATCGCCAATACCTGTACAAAAACAGCAGGGATGTACACGATAGAAACAACTCGACAATCCCGCAAGAGCAACAAAAAAACCTTTAAGGTCAACAGAATAGGCAGTAAAACCAGCGAAAACCAAACAACCACACGGCGCGCATGGTTGTACAAATACAAACACTGGTATAACTTTGTTCAAGGTTCAGTCGAGGCAGCGCCCTACTGGTCAGGTATCCCGGCGCCGCTTCGCTGAACCCACCCAATTGACCTGCGAGCCGACCATGAGCGCGAGCAACGCCCCCATCCTGATTACCGGAGCCAGCCAGCGCATCGGTCTGTATTGCGCCGAGCGCCTGCTCGATGAAGGACAGTCGCTGATCATCAGCTACCGTCGCGAGCGTCCGACCATCGAGCGACTGCGCGAACGCGGCGCCCTGGCCCTGCCGGCGGATTTTGCCAGTGAGGCCGGCATCAACGACTTTATCCAGCGTCTGCTCAAGCACACCGACAAGCTGCGCGCCATCGTGCACAACGCCTCGGACTGGCTGGCGGAAACCCCTGGCAGCGAGGCGGCAGCCTTCCAGGCCTTGTTCAGCGTACACATGCTCGCCCCCTACCTGATCAACCTGGCCTGCGAGCCCCTGCTGCGTACCTCGGCCAGCGCCGATATCGTGCATATCAGTGACGACGTGACGCGCAAGGGCAGCGCCAAGCGCCCGGCCTACTGTGCCAGCAAAGCCGGACTGGAAAGTCTGACCCTGTCTTTCGCCGCGCGCTTCGCTCCGCAGATCAAGGTCAACGGTATCGCCCCGGCGCTGATCCTGTTCAACGACGGCGACGATGCCGAATACCGCCGGCAAACCCTGAATAAATCGGCACTGGGCATAGAACCCGGGCCCCAGGTGATCTACCAGAGCTTGCGCTATCTGCTGGACAACCCCTACGTCACCGGCACCACCCTTACCGTCAATGGCGGCCGTCACCTCAAATAAGGCGGCCGCGAGGATCGATCATGAATCAACAGATGCCCGAGCATTACCGTGAAATCCTTCTCGGCGTGGGTGAAAACCCCGAACGTGAAGGCCTGCTGGACACGCCCAAGCGCGCCGCCAAGGCCATGCAATACCTGTGCAACGGCTACCACAAGAGCCTGGAGGAAGTGGTCAACGGCGCCCTGTTCGACTCGGACAACGATGAGATGGTGATCGTGCGCGATATCGAACTCTATTCGCTGTGCGAGCACCATATGCTGCCCTTTATCGGCAAGGCCCATGTGGCCTACATCCCCACCGGCAAGGTGCTGGGGCTGTCGGAGGTGGCGCGCATCGTCGACATGTTCGCCCGCCGCCTGCAGATCCAGGAGAACCTGACCAAGCAGATCGCCGATGCCGTGCAACAGGTCACCAACGCCGCCGGCGTGGCCGTGGTCATTGAGGCCAAGCATATGTGCATGATGATGCGCGGCGTGGAGAAGCAGAACTCGGTGATGACCTCCTCGGTGATGCTTGGAGCCTTCCGCGAATCCTGCAACACTCGCCACGAATTCCTGCAGCTGATCGGACGGAGCAAGTAATGCCGCGACTGGAACCCGGAATGGCGCGCATCCGCGTCAAGGACCTGCGCCTGCGCACCTTTATCGGTATCAAGGAAGAGGAGATCAACAACAAGCAGGACGTGTTGATCAACCTGACCATCCTCTACCCGGCGGTGGAGGCGGTGCGTGACAACGATATCGACCACGCCCTCAACTACCGCACCATCACCAAGGCCATCATCCAGCATGTGGAGGGCAATCGCTTCGCCCTGCTGGAGCGTCTGACCCAGGAAATCCTCGATCTGGTCATGGCCAATCAGGCCGTGCGCTACGCCGAAGTGGAAGTGGACAAACCCCATGCCCTGCGCTTCGCCGAATCGGTGTCGATCACCCTCGCCGGGCATCGCTAAGCAAATCCCCGGTGGCCTATCGCCGGGGAAATAATTGACAGCCGGTCCTATGCTCTTATCATCGCCGCCAACCTTTGCGCCTGATCCGAGAGCATTTCCATGACCGAACAAGAACGCCTGGAACTCGAAGCCGCCGCCTTCCGCAGCCTGGTGCAGCACCTGCGCTCGCGTCCCGATGTGCAGAACATCGAATTGATGAACCTGGCCGGCTTCTGCCGCAACTGCCTGTCCAAATGGTTTAAGGCCGCCGCCGACGACCTTGGCGTAAGCATCACCCCGGACCAAGCCCGGGAAGAGATCTACGGCATGCCCTATGCCGAATGGAAAGCCAAATACCAGAAGGAAGCCTCCAGCGAGCAGCAGGCCGCCTTCGACAAAGGAAAGCAATAATGACCGCCCTCAGCGACTTCCGTGCCCGCCTGCACAGCGAGCACTTCCAGTTCAGCGAAACCCTGGCCTTTATTGCCGAGTACTACGACTACCAGCCCAGCGCTTTCAGCAATGGCCAGGTGGTCAATGCCGCCGGGCAGAACGAAGGCTCGTGCAAGGCCCTGGGCCTGGCCCTGCTCGAAGGCCTGAGCCTGGAAGAGGCCCTGCTGTGCTTTGGCGAGCACTACCGCAGCGTGCTTGCCACCCCGGATGGCAGCGACCACGGCAATATCCGCGCCCTGATGAACACCGGCCTGGCCGGTGTGCGCTTCGAGCAGCCCTCGCTGCAACGCAAGAGCCTGTAACCCTGGGCCACCCGCAAGCGCACTGACAGCTCTACAACCTGAGAGCCTGGCAGCCCGGACAAGTCCTGGCGCGCTCCAGGCCCCACCGCTACGACGCCGGGCTGATGCGAGCCCAGGCGGGGTTGTCCAGGCGCTCAGCCCTATCTCGCTGCGCAAAATGCTGCACAACTGTCGGCAATGGCTGACAGACACACGCAGTTGCGGGCAATTATCATCGGCACATCAGTTTTAGGCAGCGTCAGGGAAGACGCCAGGCCGCGCCAGCGCGCGGCACGCTTCCCGGCCATGTCGCCCTGCATGGAGCGCAGTGATGCAGCAAACCCTGGTATGGAAACCCTGGCATAACCCCGGCGTGGAAAATCTGCGCCTGCATATCAATGAACACGGCATTCACGCCAGCAGCCACCTGATGCAGAGCCTGCGCGGCCACAGCATGGTGGCCAGCTACGTGCTCGATTGCGATCCGCAATGGCGCTTTCGCCGCCTCTGGCTCAAGGTGGACAACCAGGGCCAACGGCGCCTGGAACTGCGTCGTGATATCCGCGGCCAGTGGTTTCATAACGGCGAGCCTCGACCGGATCTGGCCCAGTGCCAACAGATCATGCTCTCCGACTCCCCCTTTACCCACACTTCCGCGCTGCAGCGCTGCGCCCTGGAAACCGGGCAGAGCGGGCATCTGCACGTGGCCTACATCGACCTGCTGACCCTGCGCGTCGAAGCCCGCAGCAAGCGCTACCAGCGCCTACGCGAGGATGGCCGCACCACCCTCTATCGCAGCGAGCTGGAAGGCCTGCCCAGCCGCGAACTGGCCGTGGATGAGCACGCCCTGCTGGTCAAGGCCAGCGACCAGTACCTGCGTCTGAGCGCCCGGGAGCTGACGTTCAATACCTGGGTCTGACCCTAAGCCGGGCGGTACCTGCCATAGCCCCCCACCGAGATACCCACATAGAACGTGGGGCATGCTGCGTGAGCGGCTATACTGCCCCTGACCCCTCCGACCTGCGGCCGTCGCCATGCCTTTACGCAGTCGCCTGTTCTGGCTGTTCACCCCGTTGCTGCTGTTGACCCTGCTGACCGTTTACGCGCTGGCAGAGCGCATTCTGCTTGAGCGCTTCGACCAGCAGGACCATGAGTCCCTGGAGCGGGAGGCCCGCCAGCTCCACCATCACCTGAACAGTGAGATTGACGGCTACCTAACCACGCTGCGCAGCTATGCCTGGTGGAATGACAGCTACCGCTTTATGCAAGGCGAGAACAGCAACTTTATCCGGCGTCAGCTGCAAGCGGACGTGCTGATCGGCCTGAGCTTCCACTTTATGTTCTATCTGGATGACAAGGGCCAGGTTGTCGGCGAGTTCTGGTCACCGCCCGCTCTCGAACACTTGGTAAGCATCAACGCCGAGCGCCCGGACAACCTGGCCACGCTGCGCCAGGCGATCCTGGAGCGCGGCCTGCAACTGGGGGCTCTGCAGCATAACGGCGAGGCAACCCATGCTCTGGCCCAGCTGACCCTGGTGCAGGGTGTTCCCAGCCTATTGCTCAGCAGCCCCATCACCGACACCCAACGCACGCTCAGTCCCAACGGCAGCATCCTGGCCGGGCATCTGCTTGATGCCCAGCGCCTGCGACAACTGCAGGCCCGCAGCCAGGCCCATCTGCAGCTGCTGGATGGCCAAGGCAGCCACCCCACCGCTGACTGGCAGCCCCTGCCCAGCAAGCTCGACAGACTCAATGGTGGCACCCTGCTAAGCGCCCACTGGCACCCCTCAGCCGAGTTGCAGCGCACCGAGCTGCTGTTTCGCAACCCCCGCGCCGAGAACGAACTCAGCCTGCAAATCACCCTGCCACGTTTGCTCTATCAGGAAGGACGCCTGGCCATCCGCTTCTTTCTGGTAGCGGCCGTGCTGGTCACCCTCAGTGCGGCCGTGCTGCTCTATCTGGGCCTGGAATACTGGGTGTTGCGCCGGGTACAGCGCATGCACGAGGAGATCGCCGTGATCGGTCATGCCCCGGTGCTCAGCCGCCTGCAGGATCAGGGCCACGATGAACTGGGCGCCCTGGCCGGCGAACTGAACCAGATGCTCGACCGCCTGCAGCAAAGCGAAGTGCGTGACCAGGCCATTCTCGACTCGATCCAGGATGGTTACTTCGAGATCGACACCCGGGGCCACCTGCTCAAGGTCAACCGCGCCCTTGGCGACCTACTCGGCTATCCCCAGGCACAACTGCTGCAGCTGAGCCTGGCCGACCTCCTCAGCGCCGAGCAGCTCGAACGTGCCCAGGCCCAATTTCTGCACGCCCTGGAACAGGGGGCCACGCGCATCGTGCCCTTCAGTGCCCCGTTCAAGCGAAAAGACGGCAGCCAGGCCCACTGCGAAATTCGCTTCTCATTGATTATTGATAACCAGGGCCAACTCAACGGCTACCACGGCATTCTGCGCGATGTCAGCGAACAGATGGCCTATCAGCAACAGTTGCGTGACCTGGCCTACCGTGACCCACTGACCGAACTGGGCAACCGCAAAGCCTTCGCCGAGCAGCTGCAGCATGCCCTGGAACAGGCGCAGCAACATGGCAACAGCCTGGCCCTGCTGTATGTGGACCTGGATCGTTTCAAGGAGGTCAACGACCGCTTCGGCCACGACACCGGCGATGTCCTGCTGCAGGCTATCGCCGAACGCATGCGCAACACCCTGCGCCAGTCCGAACACCTTTATCGCCTGGGCGGCGACGAGTTTACCCTGCTGATGCCGGCAGGCGATGCACAAAGCGCCGGCAAGCTGGGGGAACGCCTGATCCAGGCCCTGCGCCAGCCATTCGAGTTCAATGGCACCCGCATCGACTTCGTTACCCCCAGCATCGGCATCGCCCTTTATCCCCAGCACGCCGACAGCGCCAGCAGCCTGATCAGCGCTGCCGATCAGGCCATGTACCAGGCCAAACGGGTGCGCAACAGCGTCGCGTTCTATCACCCAGCCGAGGCCGACATGGCCACAACCGGGGCTCTTTCCCCGAAGGAGTAAAGCCGTTAAGGTCGGCGCGTCATGTCCCTGGCGGAGATTCCCATGCCTGC
>JBFHPI010000060.1:0-11270 GCA_041592855.1 Pseudomonas sp. | reverse complement strand
GCGGTGAGCTACGGCTATATTCACCCTGAAGACAACCCGGCCAACTGGGGCGCCGACGCCCTGGTGGACCACCCCCGCGAACTGCGTCAGTTGCTCGATAGCGCGCTGTGTAGCTGCTGATTCACGCCCAGATCGTAGGATGGGTGAGGCGCCCGCAAATTGGCCTGAAACCACCAGAGCAAAGCACCGCAACCCATCATCGATAGTCGCCATAGCAGTGGCTACCGGCATACACCACTTGATGGGTAGCGCTACGCTCAACGCCACCCTACGCGTTACCCGCCCTACCCCAATTGCAGAGAAGCCCTAGGGTGGAAAACTGCGCAGCGTTTCCCACCAGCGCTCTCAATCCGGCACTTCGACGCTGACATGCAGCGCATCGTGGCGCCAGAACTCCAGATCGCAGTCGATCAGCCGACCGTGCTGGTCGCGGTTGATCCGCACGATACGCAGTGCCGGGCTGCCCGGCGCCACCTTGAGCGCCGCCGCCGCTTCCGGATGCAGGGCGGTGGGCACCATATCGAAACGCACCCGGCCGTAATGGATGCCGTACTCGCTGGCATACAGATCGGTGAGCGACAGGGTCAGGTCGAAGTCGAGGATGCCGGGGAAATAGGCCGGATTCAGATAATGCTCGACATACAGCACCAGACGCCCATCGATGCGCCGCGCCCGGCGAATCTGGTAAACACTGGACAGCGCCGGCAGTTCCAATAGCTGACAGATCTCTGCGCTGGCCGGCATCAAGCGTGCGCTCAGCACCTCGGTGGCCGGCACCCGGCCCTGCTCGCCGACCATGGCGTGAAAGTGGCTGCGCACCAGCGGGTTATAGGCCAAGCGCGGCGGCGAGACAAACCAGCCACGGCGCTCTTCGCGGTAGATCAGGCCCTGGGCCTCAAGCTGGCTCAGCGCCTCACGCAGGGTAATGCGCGTGGTGTCGAACACCTCGCTGAGCTTGCGCTCAGCCGGCAACTGGCTGCCGCAGGGCAGCAGTCCACGCTCGATCTGTTCCTGCAAAGCCCGACAAATTGCAGTCACCGCCCGCGGCGCCTCATCGCGCATCAAAATCTCCCCATTTGGACTAGTCCAGCCTCATATCAGGGCGAAAAGTATCAACATTTCACCCGAAACGGTCATGTTTCAAGTTTAAGCACTCTGGATGACCATGAAATGACAATATGCTTTCAGCCAGGCAAATATCCAGTAAACATCGGGTGAACTCATGCCATTCCACTGATGAAATCATGGTCTACCCTTGTTGGGCGCTGCCCGGACAAGTGCTCCGGGTCACGTTCAATAGGCTTGCGTACATAAAACCGTCATAAAAGCCGCCTAAATTGGCCTGGCTCTTGCTGATCTAGACCAACAATTCAATGTACGCACTCTCACCGCAAAGGAGTTTCCAATGAAACAACTGCTGCTGGCTTCACTGATGGGCTCGGCCATCACCCTGGCCACCTCGGCCATGGCCGCTGAAACGGACTTGCAAGCACTGGAACAAGCCGCGCGCGCCGAAGGCGCGGTATACAGCGTGGGCATGCCGGACAGCTGGGCCAACTGGAAGGACACCTGGGCCGACCTCGCGCGCCTGTATGGCCTCAAGCACCAGGACACCGATATGAGTTCGGCCCAGGAAATCGCCAAGTTCGCCGCCGAGAAGGAAAACGCCACCGCCGATATCGGCGACGTCGGTGCCGCCTTCGGCCCCATCGCCGTGCAGCAGGGTGTTACCCAGCCCTATAAGCCGAGCACCTGGGAGCAGATCCCGGCCTGGGCCAAGGATGAAGACGGCCACTGGATGCTGGCCTACACCGGCTCCATCGCCTTTATCGTCAACAAGCAGCTGGTCAAGGATATTCCGCGCTCCTGGGCCGACCTCAAGACCGGCACCTACAAGGTCTCTGCCGGTGACGTCAGCACCGCCGCGCAAGCGGTCAACGGCGTGCTGGCCGCCGCCATTGCCATGGGCGGCAACGAGAGCAACGTGCAGCCGGCGCTGGAGTTCTACGGCGAGCTGGCCAAGCAGGGTCGCCTGTCGCTGGCCAACCCGACTATCCAGACCCTGGAAAAAGGCGAAGTGGAAGTGGGTGTGGTGTGGGACTTCAACGGCCTGAGCTACCGCGATCAGATCGACCCCGAGCGTTTCGAGGTACTGATTCCGTCGGACGGTTCGGTGATCTCCGGCTACAGCACCATCATCAACAAGTGGGCGAAGAACCCCAACGCCGCCAAGCTGGCCCGCGAATATATCCTGAGCGACGCCGGGCAGATCAACCTGGCCAAGGGCAACGCCCGCCCGATCCGCGCCGAGCACATTGAAATGCCCGCCGAGGTACAGGCCAAGCTGCTGCCTCAGGAGCAGTACGCCAAGGTGCAGCCGATCAAGGATGCCGCCGCCTGGGAAAACACCTCCAAAGCCCTGCCGCGCCTGTGGCAGGAACACGTCATCATCAATATGAACTGATGCAATCTGGCCCCGGTTAAACGCCGGGGCCGACTCGGTTGCTAAGGCTTTAAATCATGTCGCACAACGTCATCCTCGTGGTTCTGGATGGCCTGAGCTACCAGGTGGCCCAGCATGCCCTGGGGCATCTGCAGGCTTACTGCCAGGCCGGACGCGCCGCCCTGTACAAGCTCGACTGCGCGCTGCCAGCTCTGTCGCGCCCACTCTATGAAGCGATTCTGACCGGTGTGGCCCCCATCGACAGCGGCATCGTCAATAATGAGGTGGGGCGTCTGTCCAATCAGCGCAGCATCTTTCATTACGCCCGCGAGGCTGGGCTGAGCACCGCTGCCGCGGCCTATCACTGGGTCAGCGAACTGTATAACCGCGCCCCCTTTGTCGCCGCCCGTGATCGCCATACCAGCGATACAACGCTGCCGATCCAGCACGGCCACTTCTACTACGCCGACCACTACCCGGATTCGCATCTGTTCGCCGATGCCGAGAGCCTGCGCCTGCGCCATGCGCCCAACCTGCTGCTGGTGCACCCGATGAATATCGACGACGCCGGCCACAAACATGGCCTGGACAGCGCCCAGTACCGCAACAGCGCGCGCATGGCCGATGTACTGCTGGCCGAATATATCCAGCCCTGGCTGGACGCCGGCTACCAGATCCTGGTGACCGCCGACCACGGCATGAACAACGACCGCAGCCATAACGGCCTGCTCCCGGAAGAGCGCGAAGTGCCGCTGATCGTCCTCGGCAGCGCCTTCAGCCTCGATGCCAAGGCCCAACCCAAACAACTGGAACTGTGCGGCACCATCTGCCAGCTGCTCGGCGTTGCCCACGACAAACCCTGGTGCCAGGAACTGCTTGCATGAAATCACCTATCGCCGGCAAGGGCTGGGCACTCTTGTGCCTGCTGCCCTTTGCCCTGTTCTTTATTGCCTTTCAGATCGCGCCGTTGGCCTGGGTGGCCAGCAACAGCCTGAACACCAGCGAGGGCTGGGGCCTGGGCAACTTCCAGCAGGCGTTTTCCTCGGCCTTCTACCGCCAGGCCATGCGCCATAGCCTGGAGGTGGCCTTCTGGTCGAGCCTGTTTGGCATCGTTATCGCCATTATCGGCAGCTACTCGCTGCGCCAGGTCAGCAGCCGCCTGCGCGATTTCGTCATGGCCTTCTCCAATATGACCAGCAACTTCTCCGGGGTACCGCTGGCCTTCGCCTTTATCATCCTGCTCGGTTTCAACGGCGCGCTGACCATTTTGCTCAAGCAGATGGGCGTGATCGAGGACTTCAACCTCTATTCCAAGACCGGCCTGATCGTGCTCTACACCTATTTCCAGATTCCCCTGGGGGTGCTGCTGCTCTACCCGGCCTTCGACGCCCTGCGTGAGGACTGGCGCGAATCGGCCGAGCTGTTGGGTGCGAGCAACTGGCAGTTCTGGCGGCATATCGGCCTGCCGGTGCTGACCCCGGCGCTGCTCGGCACCTTCGTCATTCTCCTGGCCAACGCCCTCGGTGCCTATGCCACGGTGTACGCGCTGACCACCGGCAACTTCAACATCCTGCCGATCCGTATCGCGGCGATGGTCTCCGGCGACATCTTCCTCGACCCGAACATGGCCAGTGCCCTGGCGATGATCCTGGTCGGCCTGATGACCCTGATCACCCTCGTTCATCAATGGCTGCTGCGTCGGAGCTACCATGTCCCCCGCTGAAAAACGTTCGCCCCTGTTCCACCAGCTGGTGGTCTACCTGCTGTTTCTGATCCTACTGCTGCCGCTGCTGGGCACCCTGCTCTACTCGTTGTCCACCAGCTGGTCGGCGAGCATTCTGCCCAGCGGCCTGACCTTCAAGTGGTACGTGGCGCTGTGGAGCGATGCGCGCTTTCTCGCCGCCTTCGGCCGCTCGCTGCTGGTGTGTTTCAGTGCCCTGGCGCTGTCGCTGCTGCTGATCCTGCCGCTCCTGTTCGTGGTCAATTACCACTTCCCCCGGCTGGACGGGGTGATGAACGTGCTGATCCTGCTGCCCTTCGCCATCCCCCCGGTGGTCTCCTCGGTGGGGCTGATGCAGCTCTTCGCCGGCGGCCCGCTGCCGATTCTCGGCACGCCGTGGATTCTGATCGGCACCTTCTTCACCATCGCCCTGCCCTTTATGTACCGCGCCATCAGCAACAACCTGCAGGCGATCAACCTGCGCGACCTGATGGACGCCGCCCACCTGCTCGGCGCCAGCACCTGGCGCGCGGCCTTTATGGTGGTGCTGCCGAATCTGCGCAAGGGCCTGATGGTCTCGGTGTTTCTGTCCTTCAGCTTCCTGTTCGGCGAGTTCGTCTTCGCCAACCTGCTGGTGGGCAGCCGCTACGAGACGTTGCAGGTGTACCTGTACAACATGCGCAACGACAGCGGCCATTTCACCAGCGCCCTGGTGATCTCCTATTTCATGTTCGTACTGCTGATGACCTGGGCGGCCAACCGCCTGAACAAGGACAAATCATGAGTTACCTGAATATCCTCGGCCTGCACAAAAGCTACGGCGCCACCAACATTTTCACCGATATCAATATCGAGATCGGCAAAGGCCAGTTCATCACCCTGCTCGGCCCCTCCGGCTGCGGCAAGTCCACCCTGCTGCGCTGCATCGCCGGCCTGACCGCCGTGGACGGCGGACAGATCCTGCTGGACGGCCAGGACCTGGTGCCCATGGCGCCGCAAAAGCGCGGCATCGGTATGGTGTTCCAGAGCTATGCGCTATTTCCCAATATGACCGTGCAACAGAACGTCGCCTTCGGCCTGCGCATGCAGAAGGTGCCCGCCTCCGAGGCCGCCAAACGGGTAGCCGAGGTGCTGGAGCTGGTGGAGCTGAACGACTACGCCAACCGTTACCCGCAGCAGCTCTCCGGCGGCCAGTGCCAGCGCGTGGCCCTGGCCCGCTCCCTGGTCACCCGCCCCCGCCTGTTGCTGCTCGACGAGCCCCTGTCGGCCCTGGATGCGCGCATTCGCAAGCACCTGCGCGAGCAGATCCGCGCCATCCAGCGCGAGCTGGGGCTGACCACCATCTTCGTCACCCACGATCAGGAAGAGGCCCTGGTCTTGAGCGACCGAATCGTGCTGATGAACGGCGGGGAGATCGTCCAGAGCGGCGATGCGGAAACCCTCTACACCGCGCCGGCCGACGCCTTTGCCGCCGGCTTTATCGGCAACTACAACCTGCTCGACGCCGAGGCCGCCAGTCGCCTGCTGCAGCGCCCGGTCAATACCCAGGTGGCGATCCGCCCGGAAGCCATTCAGTTTTCCGCCAGCGGTATCGAGGCGCAGATTCGCAGCCACAGCCTGCTCGGCAATGTGATTCGTTACCGGGTCGAGGCCCGCGGCGTGGAGCTGCTGGTGGATGTACTCAACCGCAGCGCCGCCGACCTGCATGCCGACGGCCAGCCGATCAGCCTGACGATCGACAACCCTGCAATCTGTGAGGTGGCCTGATGGCCCTGGCAATCTTCGACCTGGACGAAACCCTGATTCATGGCGACTGCGCCAGCCTGTGGAGCCAGGAAATGGTGAAAATCGGCTGGGCCGATGGCGAGTCCTTTATTGCCCATGAACAGGAGCTGATGCGCCAGTACGCCGCCGGCACCCTGGCCATGGAGGACTATATGAGTTTCACCCTCTCGCCGCTGGTGGGCCGTACCCCCGAGGAAGTGGCCTTTGTGGTGGAGCCCTTCGTCGAGGACGTGATCGAGCCGATCTTCTACAGCGATGCCAGCCGCGCCCTGGCCGCGCACCGCAGCGCCGGCGACCGTCTGTTGGTGATCTCCGCCTCGGCGCACTTTCTGGTCAGTGCCATTGCCCAGCGCTTCGGCATCGAGGACGTACTGGCCATCGACCTGGAGCAGCAGCACGGCTTCTACAGCGGCCGTACCCAGGGCGTGCTGACCTACCGCGAGGGCAAGGTCAGCCGCCTGCAGGACTGGCTGCAGGCACAGGGCGAGAGCCTGGCCGGCGCCTACTTCTACTCCGACTCACGCAATGACCTGCCGCTGCTGCAAGTGGTGGACAAGCCCCATGCGGTCAACCCCGACCCCACCCTGCTTGCGCACGCACAGCAGGCCGGCTGGCCGATCCTCAACTGGCGTTGACAGTTCAGCCAGGCACATGAAAACGGGCAAGCCTTGCGGCTTGCCCGTTTTTTTCAGCGAGGCGCGATCAGCTCTGCCGGATCAGATGGTCGAAGGCGGAGAGCGACGCCTTGGCGCCCTCGCCCACGGCGATGACGATCTGCTTGTAGGGCACAGTGGTGACATCGCCGGCAGCAAACACGCCGGGAATATTGGTTCCGCCCTTGCTGTCGACGATGATCTCGCCAAAGCGCGACAGTTCCACATGACCCTTGAGCCAATCCGTGTTGGGTAGCAGACCGATCTGCACGAAGATGCCTTCCAACTCGACGGTGTGCAGCTCTTCGCTGACACGATCCTTGTACACCAGACCGGTGACCTTCTGCCCGTCACCCTTGACCTCGGTGGTCTGGGCACTCTTGATCACGGTCACATTGGCCAGGCTGTTAAGCTTCTTCTGCAGCACGGCGTCGGCACGCAGGGTATCGGCGAACTCCAGCAGGGTCACGTGACTGACGATACCGGCCAGATCAATCGCGGCCTCAACGCCTGAGTTGCCGCCACCGATCACCGCTACGCGCTTGCCCTTGAACAACGGGCCGTCGCAGTGCGGGCAGAAGCACACACCCTTGGCCTTGTACTCCTGCTCGCCGGGCACACCCATCTCGCGCCAGCGTGCGCCGGTGGAAAGGATCACGGTCTTGGCCTTGAGGCTGGCACCATTGTCGAACTGCACTTCGTGCAGGCCACCTTCACTGCTGGCCGGCACCAGCGCGCTGGCACGCTGCAGGTTCATCACGTCAACTTCATACTCCTTGACGTGTTCTTCCAGGGCACGCACCAGTTTCGGCCCTTCGGTTTCCTTGACCGAAATAAAGTTCTCGATGGACATGGTATCCAGCACCTGACCGCCAAAGCGCTCGGCGGCAATGGCGGTGCGAATGCCCTTGCGCGCGGCATAGATGGCCGCTGCGGCACCGGCCGGGCCACCGCCGATCACCAGTACATCGAAGGCCTCTTTGGCGCTCATCTTCTCGGCATCGCGGTTGGCGGCGCCGGTGTCGATCTTGGCGAGGATTTCCTTCACCTCCATGCGGCCAGAGGCGAACACCTCACCGTTCAGGTAGATGCTCGGCACGGCCATCACTTGGCGGCGCTCGACTTCATCCTGGAACAGCGCGCCGTCAATCGATACGTTGCGGATATTGGGGTTAAGCACCGCCATCAGGTTCAGCGCCTGGACCACGTCCGGGCAGTTCTGGCAGCTCAGAGAAAAGTAGGTCTCGAACTCGAACCTGCCTTCGATGCTCTTGATCTGCTCGATGGTTTCCGCATCCAGCTTGGACGGGTGGCCACCCACCTGCAGCAGGGCCAGCACCAGGGAAGTGAACTCATGGCCCATGGGCGGACCGGCGAAGGCCACGCCGGTGTCTTCACCCGGACGGTTGAGGGCGAAGGACGGACGACGGGCATCGCTGCCGTCGGTCTTCAGGCTGATCTTGTCGGTCAAACCGACAATGTCTTGCAACAGGCCCAGCAGCTCCTGGGATTTCGCGCTGTCATCGAGGGACGCGACGATCTCGAACGGCTGGGTGACCTTTTCCAGATAGGCCTTCAACTGGGTTTTCAGATTGGCGTCCAACATGATGACAAGTCCTCAATGACAAGAATTTCGGGCAATAAAATGCCCGGACGGATCGCGCCCGGGCATCGGGCACTAATAAGGCTGGATTACAGCCCTTAGCGCATGGATCAGCAGAAAACGCATTGGGAAACGTTGCGAGCGAAGGTCAGGCAAGGCGAAATCAGGCGAGGACGCGGAGTTTACGAGTTGTAAATGACAAGTCCGAGCCAGATTTCAACGCAGCATGGCCGAGCGCAGTAGTTTCCCGGGCGTTTTTAGATCTTGCCAACCAGATCCAGGGACGGCGCCAGAGTCGCTTCGCCTTCTTTCCACTTGGCCGGGCAAACCTGACCCGGGTTAGCGGCGGTGTACTGGGCGGCTTTCAGCTTGCGCAGGGTCTCGGAGACGTCGCGAGCAATTTCGTTGGAGTGGATTTCCAGGGTCTTGATCACGCCTTCCGGGTTGATCACGAAGGTGCCACGCAGGGCCAGACCTTCTTCAGCGATGTGCACGCCGAAAGCGTTGGTCAGCTGGTGGGTCGGGTCGCCGATCAGCGGGAACTTGGCCTTGCCCACAGCCGGGGAGGTTTCGTGCCAGACCTTGTGCGAGAAGTGGGTGTCGGTGGTGACGATGTACACCTCGGCGCCGGCCTTCTGGAACTCGGCGTAGTTGTTGGCCGCATCTTCGATTTCGGTCGGGCAGTTGAAGGTGAAGGCAGCCGGCATAAAGATCAGTACCGACCACTTGCCCTGCAGGGACTGTTCAGTAACTTCAATAATCTCGCCGTTGTGGAAAGCGGTGGCCTTGAAAGGTTGAACCTGGGTGTTGATGAGGGACATCAATAACTCCTTGTGAGGGTTGAGAAATCTACGGAGCGCATAGTAGCCCGTTTGACGGAAAAAGCTTATTGATTGACGGCATGGTGACGATTGATAGAGCCAATCGATCCGCTGTCAGGTCAGAGCGGAATCTATCACCAATACCAGTTTGCCGTTAACCCGGTTACCCGCCAGGGCAGCAAAGGCCGCCTCCGCCTGCTCGATCGGAAAACTGTCCTGCAGTTGCGCACTCAGCCGCCCCTCGGCAAATAGCGGCCACACATGCTGGCCCAGCTCGCGCATCAGCTCGGCCTTGAACAGCGCATCGCGGCTGCGCAGGGTCGAGCCGATCAGGCTGATGCGTTTGCTCAGCAACTGCACGAAATCCAGCTGGGCCTGACGCCCGCCCATCAGGCCGATATTCACCCAGCGCCCGTCCAGCGCCAGCAGTTGCAAATTCAGCTCGGCATAGGCGCCGCCCACCGGATCGAGGATCACATCGAAGGGGCCGAAATCGGCCAGGGCCTGCAACTGGCCGTCGCCGCGCAGTACACCGCCCTGGGCTCCCAACTGCTCGCAATGGGCCAGCCGCTCGGCCGAGCCCACGCTGACCCAGCAGGGGCTGCCAAAGGCCTTGCACAGCTGAATGGCCGCCGAGCCCACGCCACTGGCGCCGGCATGCAGCAGCACCTTCTCCCCGGGTTTGAGCCCCGCCAGCTGAAACAGGTTGAGCCAGGCGGTGGCGTACACCTCCGGCAGCGCCGCCGCCTCGTGCAGCGACATGCCTTGCGGCACCGGCAGGGCATGGCGGGCATCGACCACCACCTCCTCGGCCATGCCGCCACCGGCCAGCAGCGCACAGACCCTATCCCCCACCTGCCAGTCGCAACCGGCGCCAACCTCCGTAACGATGCCGGCGCACTCCAGGCCCAGCGCCTCGCTGACTCCGGGCGGTGGCGGATACAGGCCGGCACGTTGCAACAAGTCGGCACGATTGAGGCCGGCGGCCGCCACGCGAATCCGAATTTCCCCCACATCACAGGCCGGAGCGGGCTGTTGCTGCCACTCAACCCGGCCGTCTACGCCTTGCAATGCCTTCATGCTGCCTCCATAGTGCATTTACACCCTGGCCTGGCGTTGAACGCCGGGCTTCTGCATTGCGCCGATGGAACCAGGCGCCCTTATTGACGGCCTAATATGCGTTATCAACTGCCCACACGTCGAATCAGCATGAAGCGATCCCTACTCAGCGCCACCCTCGCCCTGGCTATTGGCCTGAGCACCCCACTGGCGGCCAAGACCGCCGGCGTCACCGACTGGACCTACCTGGACCCAGATCGTCAGCAGGTGATCGCCAGCCTCAACGTCGTGGAACTGCTCAAGCGCCATCACTACAACAAGCCGCCGCTCAACGACGAGCGCTCGGTCAAGATCTACGAGGCCTACCTGAAGCTGCTAGACCCCTCGCGCAGCATCTTTACCGCCGCCGATATTGCCGAGTTCGACCAGTGGCGCACGCGCTTCGACGACCTGCTGAAAAGCGGTGATCTGCAGCCCGGCTTCAGCATCTACAAGCGCCACCTGGAGCGTTTGGAAAGCCGCCTGCATTACGCCCTGGCCATGCTCGGCGAAGGTATTGAGCAGATCGACTTCAGCATCGACGAAGAGCTGCTGATCGACCGTGAGAACGCCCCCTGGGCCAAGGATGTCGCCGCCCTGGACGACCTCTGGCGCAAGCGGGTCAAGGATGAAGTGCTGCGCCTGAAAATTGCCGGCAAGGAACCCAAGGCCATCGAGGAACTGCTGACCAAGCGCTACAAGAATCAGCTCAAGCGCCTCAAGCAGACCCGTGGTGAGGACGTGTTCCAGGCCTATATCAATGCCTTCGCCACCACCTATGACCCGCACACCACCTACCTGTCGCCGGATAACGCGGAAAACTTCGACATCAATATGAGCCTGTCCCTGGAAGGCATCGGCGCGGTGCTGCAGAACGACAACGAGCACGTCAAGGTGGTGCGCCTGGTACCGGCCGGCCCGGCGGAAAAAAGCAAGCAGATCGCCCCGGCGGACAAGATCATCGGCGTGGCCCAGGGCGACAAGGAGATGGTCGACGTGATTGGCTGGCGCCTGGATGAAGTGGACAAGCTGATCCGCGGACCCAAGGGTTCCACCGTGCGCCTGGAAGTGATCCCGGCCAGCAACGCGCCGAACGACCAGACCAGCAAGGTGGTGACCATCGTCCGCGAGGCGGTCAAGCTGGAGG
>JBFHPI010000059.1:0-11390 GCA_041592855.1 Pseudomonas sp. | reverse complement strand
CCTCAACCTGATCAAGGTCGTGCGCAAAGGTGGCGTGGCCGGTATTGCCGCCGATCCCGAACCGAGCCTGAGTAGCGGTGTATTCGTGCCCTTTTTCGGCGTGCCGGCGTTGACCAGCAAGTTTGTGCCATCCCTGGTGCAGGGGCATAAGGCCGAGGCGGTGTTTATCCATGCCCTGCGTCTGGACGATGGCAGCGGCTATCGGGTGGTGATCGAGGCGGCGCCCGAGGCGCTCTATGGCGAGGATATCGAGGCGGCGGTCAGCGCTTTGAACCAGGGTATCGAAAAGCAGGTGAAGCAGGCGCCTAGCCAATATATGTGGAACATGAAGCGTTTCAAGAAACGCCCTGCGGGCGAGGCCAAGTGGTATTGAATGATGCCGATTTGCTCGCTGGGGGCGCTCTCGGCTAGTCTGCTGAAATCGACCCGGATGGATCCAGCATGAGCGAGCAGCGTCAGAATATCCGCACCCCCCTCAAGGTTCGCCTGCGCATTGAGCATCCCGTGCATGGCGAGATGCTGGTGACCACCCGGGATATTTCCGATACGGGGGTGTATGTCCTCCTGGATCAGGCCCAGGATCTGCTGACCATTGGCGAGCGGGTCAGCGGTCAGGTGCAGGGCTTGCCAATGGAGGCGCCGATCCTGCAGCTGGAAGTGGTGCGGGTCGAGATGCTGGGGGTCGGTCTGCGCTTTCTCAAGGATTAGCCGATTTGCTCAGGCGCTTGAGAAATACCGTCATCTCCTTTTCTGCCTGTTTGTCGCCCTTCTCCCTGGCCACCGCCAGCCCCTGTTGCCAGGCCCCCTGCGCTTCATCCAGCAGGCCCTGCTTGTGCAGGGCCTGGCCGAGCAGTTTCCACGCCGCCGAATAGCCGGGGTCCAGCTTTACGCAGCGCTGTAGATGCTCGGCGGCGAGGGCGAATTCGCCGGCATCCAGATAGCCCTTGCCCAGGCCGAAACGCAACAGGGCATTGTCCAGGCCCTTGGCCAGCATATTTTCCAGGGATTGAATGCTCACAAAGGCCTCCACTGTCGGCAGCGTCAGGCCACAGGCTGTTCGACTGGCAGCCTGAGGCTGGATGCTAGAAGAAGGTTAGCCCGACCTGGAACAGGCGTTCGGCGTCGCGAATATATTTCTTGTCGACTAGGAACAGGATCACGTGGTCGCCAGACTCGATCACCGTCTTGTCGTGGGCGATCAGCACCTCATCGTCGCGGATGATGGCACCGATGGTAGTGCCCGGTGGCAAGGCGATTTCCTGGATGGCGCGGCCGACCACCTTGCTCGACTTGGCATCACCATGGGCGATCGCTTCGATGGCCTCGGCGGCGCCGCGGCGCAGGCTGTGCACGCTTTCGATATCGCCGCGGCGCACATGGGTCAGCAGGGTGCCGATGGTGGCCAGCTGCGGGCTGATGGCGATATCGATTTCGCCGCCCTGAACCAGGTCGACATAGGCCGGGTTGTTGATGATGGTCATCACCTTGCGCGCGCCCAGGCGCTTGGCCAGCAGCGAGGACATGATATTGGCCTCGTCGTCGTTGGTCAGGGCCAGGAAGATATCGGCGTCGTTGATATTCTCTTCCACCAGCAAATCGCGGTCCGAGGCGCTGCCCTGCAGCACGATGGTGCTGTCCAGGGTTTCCGAGAGGTAGCGGCAGCGTGCCGGGTTCATCTCGATGATCTTGACCTGGTAGCGGCTTTCGATGGCTTCGGCCAGGCGCTCGCCGATATGCCCGCCGCCGGCGATCACCACCTTCTTGTAGCTGTCTTCCATGCGGCGCATTTCGCTCATCACCGCACGGATATGGGCCTTGGCGGCGATAAAGAACACCTCGTCGTCGGCCTCGATCACCGTGTCGCCCTGGGGCATGATCGCCCGGTTGCGGCGGAAGATGGCCGCCACCCGGGTGTCGACATTGGGCATATGCTCGCGCAGCTGACGCAGTTGCTGGCCGACCAGCGGGCCGCCGTAGTAGGCCTTGACCGCCACCAGCTGGGCCTTGCCCTCGGCGAAGTCGATCACCTGCAGGGCGCCGGGGTATTCGATCAGGCGCTTGATGTAGTTGGTCACCACCTGTTCGGGGCTGATCAGCACGTCAACCGGGATCGACTCGTTGCTGAACAGGCCGCTGCGGGTCAGGTAGGCCGCCTCGCGCACCCGGGCAATCTTGGTCGGGGTGTGGAACAGGCTGTAGGCCACCTGGCAGGCGATCATGTTGATTTCGTCGCTGTTGGTCACCGCCACCAGCATGTCGGCGTCGTCCGCGCCGGCCTGGCGCAGCACCGTGGGGAAGGAGCCACGGCCCTGCACGGTGCGGATATCCAGGCGGTCGCCGAGGTCGCGCAGGCGGTCACCGTCGGTGTCGACCACGGTGATGTCGTTGGCTTCGCTGGCCAGGTGTTCGGCCAGGGTGCCACCAACCTGACCTGCTCCAAGAATGATGATCTTCACAGCTTGCTCCGTTAGCCGCGTGGTGAGGCGGCGATCTTGATCAGCTTGGCATAGTAGAAGCCGTCGTGGCCGTCGATTTGCGGCAACAACTGGCGGCCATGGGCGCTCTTGAGGCCAAAGGGCCCGGCAATATCCAGCTCGCGGGCGCCCGGGGTGCGGGCGAGAAAGGCGGCGATGGTGTCGCTGTTTTCCGCCGGCAGCACCGAGCAGGTGGCGTACAGCAGCACGCCGCCGACTTCCAGGGTTGGCCACAGGGCATCCAGCAACTCGCCCTGAAGTTGGGCCAGCGCGGCAATATCATCGGCCTGACGGGTCAGCTTGATATCCGGGTGGCGACGAATCACCCCGGTGGCCGAGCAGGGGGCATCCAGCAGGATGCGCTGGAACGCCTGGCCGTCCCACCAGAGCTGGGTATCACGAC
The DNA here is from genome assembly GCA_041592855.1 of Pseudomonas sp. Taxonomy (GTDB): domain Bacteria; phylum Pseudomonadota; class Gammaproteobacteria; order Pseudomonadales; family Pseudomonadaceae; genus Aquipseudomonas. The sequence continues at coordinate 8,513 of JBFHPI010000059.1, read as the reverse complement.
CATCGGCGGCAATAAGTTGGGCATCCAGGCCCAGGCGCTGCAGATTCTCACGCACCCGCGCCAGACGCTTTTCTTCCAGATCCACCGCCAGCACGCCGGCCAGTTCCGGCTCGGCTTCCAGCAGGTGACAGGTCTTGCCGCCGGGGGCGGCGCAGACATCCAGCACGCGCTGGCCGGGGGCCAGGTCGAGCAGCTCGGCGGCCAGTTGCGCGGCTTCGTCCTGCACGCTGACGCGCCCCTCGGCAAAGCCCGGCAGGGTAGTCACCTCGCAGGGCTGCAGCAGGCGGATGCCATCGCGGCTAAAGGTGCAAGGTTCAGCCTCGAAGCCGACCCGGCGCAGCTCGGCCAGGTAGTCGTCACGACTGCCGAGGCGGCGATTGACCCGTAGCATCAGCGGCGGGTGAGCGTTATTGGCCGCGCAGATGGCCTGCCACTGCTCGGGCCAGTCGGCCTTCAGGCGCTTTTGCAGCCAGCGCGGGTGGGCGGTATGCAGCACCGGGTCGCGATCGAGGCTGGCGATAATGGTCTCGCCGTCACGCTGGGCATTGCGCAGCACGGCATTGAGCAGGCCCTTGAGCGAGGATTTCTTCAGTTTGTCGACGCAGGCCACCGTCTCACCAATGGCGGCATGGGCCGGGATGCGGGTGTAGAACAGCTGATAGAGGCCGATCAGCAGCAGCGCCTCGACGTCGCGGTCGGCGGCTTTGAAGGGTTTCTGCAACAGTTTCTCGGCAATTAATGCCAGGCGTGGCTGCCAGCGCGCGGCGCCAAAGGCCAGGTCCTGGGCCAGACCACGGTCACGCGGCTCGACCTTGTCCAGCAGTGGCGGCAGGCTGCTGCCCAGCGAGGCCTTGCCGGCCAGCACACTGGCCAGGGCGCGGGCGGCGGCCAGACGTGGGTTCATAGACCGAGCACCAGACCAATGGCGAACTGCTCGCGGCGGCTGTTGTACAGATCACTGAAATTCAGCGCCTTGCCGCCGGGAAGTTGCAGGCGGGTCAGGCGCAGCGCGCCTTGGCCGCAGGCCACGGTCAGGCCGGATTTATCGGCGCCGAGGATGCTGCCAGGAGCGCCACTGCCCTCGCCCAACTCAGCCGCGTGGACTTTCAGGGCGTCACCACCCAGGCTGCTATGGCAGATGGGCCAGGGATGGAAGGCACGCACCAGGCGCTCCAGTTCGATGGCCGGGCGGCTCCAGTCGAGGCGCGCTTCGTCCTTGTTCAGCTTGTGCGCGTAGGTGGCCAGGCTGTCGTCCTGTACCTCACCCTTGAGGCTGCCGGCGGCCAGGCCGGCGATGGCCTCGATCACCGCCTGAGGGCCAATCTGGGCCAGGCGGTCATGCAGGCTGCCACCGGTATCATCCGCAGCAATCGGCGTGCTGACTTTCAGCAGCATGGGCCCGGTATCCAGGCCGGCTTCCATCTGCATCACGGTGACGCCGGACTCGGCATCACCGGCTTCGATCGCGCGCTGGATCGGTGCGGCACCACGCCAGCGCGGCAGCAAGGAGGCGTGACTGTTGATGCAGCCCAGGCGCGGGGTATCCAGCACCACCTGCGGCAGGATCAGGCCGTAGGCCACCACCACCATCAGATCGGGCTTGAGCGCCGCCAGCTCGGCCTGGGCGGCCGGATCTCGCAGGGTCTGTGGCTGGTACACCGGGATGCCGTGTGCCACGGCCAGCTGCTTGACCGGGCTGGGGGTAAGCTTCTGCCCGCGGCCGGCCGGGCGGTCCGGCTGGCTGTACACCGCGACGATGTGATGGGGGCTGCTCAATAGCGCCTTAAGGTGTTCGGCGGCGAATTCGGGGGTGCCGGCAAAGACAATGCGCAGTGCTTCAGTCATGGGAACTCGCTAAAAGAAAAAGGCTTGCCGCAGCAAGCCTTTGCAATTTCTGGGTTTCAAGCCCGCTGGCGATGCTGTTTTTCCAGCTTCTTCTTGATCCGGTCGCGCTTGAGGTTGGACAGGTAGTCGACAAACAGCTTGCCATTGAGGTGGTCGCATTCGTGCTGGATGCACACCGCCAGCAGGCCTTCGGCGATCAGCTCATAGGGCTGGCCATCGCGATCCAGAGCCTTGATCTTGACCTTCTGCGGGCGATCGACGTTTTCGTAGAAGCCGGGTACCGACAGGCAGCCTTCCTGGTACTGATCCATTTCATCGGTCAGCGGCTCGAACTCGGGGTTGATAAACACCCGGGGCTCGGACTTGTCTTCGGACAGGTCCATCACCACCACGCGCTTGTGTACATTGACCTGGGTGGCGGCCAGACCGATGCCGGGAGCGTCGTACATGGTCTCGAACATGTCGTCGACCAGCTGACGAATGGAGTCGTCGACCACGTCCACCGGCTTGGCGATGGTACGCAGGCGTGGATCGGGAAATTCGAGGATATTCAGGATCGCCATATGCGTTTGTGATGCACTTGTGGAATAAAGTCAAAATCCGCTGCTAAGATGATGAGCAGCATTGGAAAAACGGCTTCACGCCGCGTTCCCACTGGGTTCAGTCGCGGCGCTAGGGCGCTCCACGTGTAGACACATAATAAAGGGATTCACCGCATGAGGAAATCACTACTCGCCCTGCTGCTGCTTGCCGCAAGCGGCTTGGCCCAGGCAGAAGTGCAACTCAAGGACGGTCACCCAGACCGTTATACCGTGGTCAAAGGCGATACCCTATGGGATATCTCCGGTCGATTTCTGACCCAGCCCTGGAAATGGCCGGAAATCTGGCATGCCAATCCCCAGGTGGAAAACCCCCATCTGATCTATCCGGGCGATGTGCTCAGCCTGGTCTATATCGATGGCCAGCCGCGTCTGATGCTGGGCCGTGGCGAGTCCCGCGGCACCATCAAGCTGTCGCCACAGGTGCGCAGCACGCCCATGGCCGAGGCGATTCCGGCGATTCCGCTGGAGGCGATCAACAGCTTCCTGCTGAGTAACCGTATTGTCGATACGCCCGAGCAGTTCGACGCTGCGCCTTATATCGTGGCTGGCAATGCCGAGCGCGTGGTCAGCGGTGCCGGTGATCGGGTCTACGCCCGTGGCCAGTTCGACGAGAGCGCGCCGGTGTACGGCATCTTTCGCCAGGGCAAGACCTACCTGGACCCGGATACCCAGGAATTTCTCGGGATCAACGCCGACGATATCGGCAGCGGGCAGATCGTTGCCGAGGAAGGCGATATCGGCACCATGATGCTGACCCGCTCGACCCAGGAAGTGCGCTTGGCTGACCGTCTGTTCCCCACCGAGGAGCGTTCGATCAACTCCACCTTTATGCCCAGCGAACCGAGCTCAGAAATCAACGGGGTGATCCTCGATGTGCCGCGCGGCGTGACCCAGATCGGTCAGTTCGATGTGGTGACCCTGAGCAAGGGTGCCCGAGATGGCCTGGTGGAAGGCAATGTACTGGCCATCTACAAGACTGGGGAAACCGTGCGTGACCGGGTCTCGGGTGAAGCGGTGAAGATTCCGGACGAGCGCTCCGGTCTGCTGATGGTATTCCGTACTTACGACAAGCTCAGCTACGCCCTGGTGCTGAATGCCTCGCGTCAGCTGGCGATTCTCGACAAGGTGCGTAACCCGTAACACCCACAAACCCCGCTTTCGCGGGGTTTGTTCTTTCTGTTTGCGCCGTTTCGGCGGCGTACTTGATCAAGGATGATCATGATGCTCCCGCCCTGCTCTGCTCTATCGCCTGCCGTCTCTCCAGCCGAGCTCGAGGCCCGCCTGCGTCTGCACCTGTTGCCGGAGTTGGGGCCGCGGCGTTTTCGCAAGCTGCTCAGCGCCTTTGACACGGCCTCGTCCGCCCTTAGTGCTCCGGCCAGTGCCTGGCGTGCCCTGGGTCTGCCTGCGGCCTGTGCCGAGCCGCGGCGTAGCGCCGAGGTTCGTCAGCGAACAGCGGCAGCCCTGGCCTGGCTGGAGGAGGCTCGGCACCACCTGTTGATGTGGGATGATCCGGCCTACCCGGCCCTGCTGGCGGAGCTCAGTGATGCGCCGCCGCTGCTGTTCGTTGCCGGTGATCCAGGCCTGTTGGAGCAGCCGCAACTGGCCATGGTCGGCAGCCGGCGAGCATCCCGGCCTGGATTGGACAATGCCCTGCGCTTTGCCCAGAGCCTGGCCACCGGCGGCTTTGTCATCACCAGCGGCTTGGCCCTGGGCATTGATGGCGCCGCTCATCAGGGCGCATTGAATGGGGGCGGCAAGACCATTGCGGTGCTCGGCACCGGTTTGCAGTGTCTGTATCCGCCGCGGCACAAATCGCTGGCGGCAGCCATCGTCGAACAGGGCGGTGCCCTGGTTTCCGAATTGCCTCTGGATTGCCCGCCCCAGGCCAGTAACTTTCCGCGGCGCAACCGCATCATCAGCGGCCTGGCTCTGGGGGTGCTTGTGGTCGAGGCCAGCCCCTCCAGCGGCTCGCTGATCACCGCACGTCTGGCCGCCGAACAGGGGCGTGAGGTCTATGCCATTCCCGGCTCCATCCACCATCCCGGTGCCCGTGGCTGTCATCAGCTGATCCGCGAGGGCGCCACCCTGGTGGAAAGTATTGAGGATATTCTCGAAGCACTGCGGGGCTGGCAGCAGGGGGCGAGTTCGCTAACTGACGAGATGCCCGTACCTGCCGCGCATCCCTTGTTGCAACTGCTGCATGCCGCGCCCCATAACAGCGAAGAGCTGGCGGCGGCCAGTGGCCTGTCTCTGCCCACAGTTCTGGCTGAACTGACCGAACTGGAGCTGCAGGGCCTGGTGGTCAGCGAAGGCGGGCGCTGGCTGGGGCGAAACCTCTAGTCCGGATGCAATCCGGGATATCACGCCGAGCCCCCGCCTTGCACCTGGTCTACAGTCCCATGGCCGACTTGGATAGACTGCCGGCCATGGGTTCAGGGGGGACAGTCGATGGTGAGCAACTGGCAGGTGCAGCAGGCAGCGCGTGTGGTGCGCCAGGGCGGCGTGATTGCCTACCCCACAGAGGCAGTATGGGGGTTGGGCTGCGACCCCTGGGATGAGATGGCGGTGGAGCGCCTGCTGGCGCTCAAGGACCGACCGGTGCACAGGGGGCTGATTCTGGTGGCCGACTGTATCGAGCAGTTCGACTTTCTGCTCGAAGATCTGCCCGACATCTGGCAAGAGCGCCTGGCCGGCAGCTGGCCGGGGCCCAATACCTGGCTGGTGCCCCATCAGCAGCGCTTGCCTGAATGGATTACCGGGGAGCATGACACGGTGGCCCTGCGGGTCAGTGATCATCCTGGGGTGCAGGCGTTGTGCGCCCTGACCGGGCCGCTGGTATCGACCTCGGCCAACCCTGCGGGCCGTCCGTCTGCACGTTCGCGGCTGCGGGTGCAACAGTATTTCCCGGGTCAGCTGGACCATGTGCTGGGCGGCGCTCTGGGCGGGCGCAAGAACCCCAGCCTGATCCGCGATCTGCGCACGGGCGATGTCATCCGCCCGTCCTGATCCTAGGGTGTGCTGTGCGCACCATGGCTCCGATTGCCGGAGGTGCGCGCGGCGCGCCCTAGGCTTTACGGCAGCAGAATGGTCGAGCCGGTGGTCTGCCGGGCGCTCAGGGCGGCTTGTGCCGCGGCGGCATCCTTGAGTGCATAGCGGTTGCTGATCTCGACCTTGAGCTGGTCGCTTTCGATCATGGCGAACAGTTCGTCGGCCATCATCTGCAGGCGCTGCGGGGTATCGGCGTAGCCGGCCAGGGTCGGTCGGGTGACGAACAGCGAGCCCTTTTGCGCCAGGATGCCGAGGTTGACCCCGGTCACCGCACCGGAGGCGTTGCCGAAACTGACCAGCAGGCCGCGAGGGGCCACGCAGTCCAGCGAGGTTTCCCAGGTGTCCTTGCCGACGCCATCGTAGACCACCGGGCACTTACTCCCGTCGGTCAGCTCCAGTACCCGCTGGGCCACGTTCTCATGGCTGTAGTCGATGGTCGCCCAGGCGCCCTGCTCTAGCGCCCGCGCGGCCTTTTCGGCGGAGCTGACGGTGCCGATCAGCTGCACCCCAAGGGCCTTTGCCCATTGGCAGGCGAAGGAGCCGACCCCGCCGGCAGCAGCGTGGAACAGGATGGTCTCGCCACCCTTGAGCGGGTAGGTCTGGCGCAGCAGGTACTGCACGGTCAGGCCCTTGAGCATCACCGCAGCGGCCTGCTCGAAGCTGATCGCATCCGGCAGTTTTACCAGTCGCTCCGCCGGCAGCACATGCAACTCGCTATAGGCACCCAGAGGCCCGGTGGCATAGGCCACGCGGTCGCCAACCTGGAAGTTGCTGACGGCCGAACCCACCGCCTCGACTATGCCAGCGCCTTCAGTGCCCAGCCCGGAGGGCAGGGCGGGTGGCGGATAGAGGCCGCTGCGAAAATAGGTGTCGATAAAGTTCAGGCCAATCGCCTGATTCTGCACCCGTACCTCATTCGGGCCTGGTGCGGCGGGACTGTAGTCGGTGTAGTCGAGAACGTCCGGGCCGCCGTGATGGTTGAACTGGATACGCATGGCCATTTTCAGGTTCCTGATCGATTGTATGCCTGGATGATGCCCACATGGGCCTAGAAGTGCCGTTATCCAATCGTCTCCATTGACCGCCGTCAACTGCGGACGCGTAGCGGCAAGTGCTATGCTTGCCGCCGATTTCGCCGCTCGGTCATCCCCTTGCCGAGCGGCCTTACCCGCTTTCAAGGTGCCGCCGTGAGTGACCGTACTGAGGCCGTCAAGGCCTACCTGCTGGATCTGCAAGACCGTATCTGTGCTGTTCTGCAAGCCGAGGATGGCGGTGCCGAGTTCTTCGAGGATGCCTGGCAGCGTCCGGCGGGCGGTGGCGGTCGCACCCGGGTGATGGAAAACGGCGCACTGATCGAAAAGGGCGGGGTGAACTTCTCCCATGTATTCGGCGACAGCCTGCCGCCGTCGGCCAGCGCCCATCGTCCGGAACTGGCTGGGCGCGGTTTCGAGGCCCTCGGCGTATCGCTGGTGATCCACCCGGAAAACCCCTATGTGCCGACCTCCCACGCCAACGTGCGCTTCTTCAGTGCGGAGAAAGCCGGCGAGGAGCCGGTCTGGTGGTTCGGTGGCGGCTTCGACCTGACCCCCTACTACGCCAATGAAGAAGACTGCGTGCACTGGCACCAGGTCGCCTTTGATGCCTGCGCGCCCTTCGGCGCGGAGGTCTATCCGAAGTTCAAGGCCTGGTGTGACCGCTACTTCCACCTCAAGCACCGGGGTGAACCGCGCGGAATTGGCGGCTTGTTCTTCGATGACCTCAACCAGTGGGATTTCGACACCAGCTTCGCCTTTATGCGTGCCATCGGCGATGCCTATATCGCCGCCTACCTGCCCATCGTGCAGCGGCGCAAGCTGACCCCTTACGGCGAGCGCGAGCGCGAGTTCCAGGCTTTCCGCCGTGGTCGCTATGTTGAGTTCAACCTGGTATTCGACCGCGGCACATTATTCGGCCTGCAGTCCGGCGGGCGCACCGAATCGATCCTGATGTCGCTGCCGCCCCAGGTGCGCTGGGGCTACGACTGGAAGCCGGAGCCGGGCAGCGAAGAGGCACGGCTGACCGAGTATTTCCTCACCGACCGCGACTGGCTTGACGAGGCGGGCCGCTAATGGATCGTTATGGCGTATTCGGCAACCCCATCGGTCACAGCAAGTCGCCGCTGATCCATCGATTGTTTGCCCAGCAGACCGGTCAGCAGTTGAGCTATGAGGCCCTGTTGGCGCCGCTGGATGACTTCCCCGGCTTTGCTCGCCAGTTTTTCGCCACGGGGCTGGGGGCCAATGTCACGGTGCCGTTCAAGGAAGCAGCCTACCGCTTGGCCGATAGCCTGAGTGATCGCGCGCGCCGCGCGGGCGCGGTCAATACCCTGAAAAAACTTGAAGACGGCCGCCTGCTGGGTGACAACACCGACGGCGCCGGCCTGGTACGGGATCTGACGGTCAATGCCGGGGTGCCGCTCAAGAGCCAGCGCATTCTCCTGCTGGGGGCCGGCGGTGCCGTGCGCGGGGTGCTGGAGCCCTTGCTGGCCGAGCAGCCGGCGGCCCTGGTGATCGCCAACCGCACGGTGGAAAAGGCGGAACAACTGGCCCGCGAATTTGCCGACCTGGGGCCGGTGGTGGCCAGCGGCTTCGACTGGATCGACGCGCCGGTGGACCTGATCATCAACGGCACCTCGGCCAGCCTGGCCGGCGAACTGCCGCCCATTGCGCCGAGCCTGATTCAGCCCGGCCATACCCAGTGCTACGACATGATGTATGGCAAGGAGCCCACCGCCTTCAATCGCTGGGCGGCCCAGCAAGGCGCGGCGCGCTGCCTGGATGGTTTGGGCATGTTGCTGGAGCAGGCTGCCGAAGCTTTTCTGCTGTGGCGTGGGGTGCGCCCCGATACGGCAGCGGTGCTAGTCGAGTTACGTCGCCTGCTTAGCGAGGCTTGAGGGGTGCGCGGGCATCCAGCATGCCTTGCGCAAAATGACCGTGCGAATCACTCTTTAGGCTACTTTCAGGGGCGCTGAGGCGTAGT
>JBFHPI010000058.1:0-11421 GCA_041592855.1 Pseudomonas sp. | reverse complement strand
CGTTTCCTCCTGGCGCAAGTGTGGGCAGCTTGATGTGGGTGGCATCAGGCGGGCTATACGGCAGTTAGGAAAACGCCTGGACGTGACAAACCGATGTCAGGCTTTTGATTTTTATAATTTCTTTATTTTCAATCGGTTAGGGCTGAAATAGAGCGTCTGCTGCAGCCTTGGAAGAAGGTGCAGGCGGGTGTCTATAACCTGGGCAGGAACCCTTTTGCGCAGTGCGCAAGCAACCGAAGAAACGCTTAGATGGCTATTGGTGACCATATAGTCACGTTAAGACCTTATGGTTCGATTTAAGCAGCCTGGCTCCGGCGGGTGCAAGTGAATATTCCAATAGCTTGCTACCGTTTGTCGGTTAGCTAGCTAAGCATGTGACTCGGCGGTTGGATGGCTCAGATGCAGTCGATTTCCGCCGGGGTCAGGGCACGGTACTGGCCGGGGGCCAGTTGCGGGTCGAGGTCGATGCCGCCCAGGCTCAGGCGATGCAGGCCGATCACCTTGTTGCGAAACTGGCCGAACATGCGCTTGACCTGGTGGTAGCGGCCCTCATGCAGGGTCATCAGGGCCTGGCGCGGGGCGAGGATGCGCAGCTCGGCCGGGCGGGTGGTGAGGTCTTCGTAGGCAAAGTACAGGCCGTGGGCGAAGGCCTCGACGCAGGCCGGGTCGATGTCATCTTCGGTGTCGACCCGGTAGACCTTGGCCTTGTGCTGGCTGGGCAGGGTGGCGCGGCGCGACCACTGGCCATCGTTGGTCAGCAGGAGCAGGCCGCTGGTGTTAAGGTCCAGGCGCCCGGCCAGGTGCAGTTGCTCACGGTCGGGCTCTTCAAGCAGATCAATGACGGTGCGGTGTTCGGGATGCTGGGTGGCACTGACCACGCCGATGGGTTTGTGCAGCATCCAGTAGCGCCGGGGCTGGCCCTGCTGCAGGCACTGATCGTCCAGCTGCACCTGGCTAAAGACGCTGACCTCGGCGGTTGCTTCGCGGCTCGGCTGGCCATCCAGGCGAACGCGGCCGCTGGCCAGCCAGTGCAGGGCCGTGCGTCTGTTGCTGTGGGGCAGGTTGGCGAGAAAGCGGTCCAGGCGCATGGTCAGTCGGGTACGTCTGCTGCAGGCAGTGCCAAGTCCTGGGCGCAGCGCGGGCAGAGGCAGGCTTGCTCGAGTGGGTCCTGTGGCAGGGGCGGCAGCAAGGCCGGGTCGATGGCGGCGGTAAAGCACCAGCACTGCTCGACCGGCTGCTCACGCCCGGCCTGGGCGCACTGGTTGGCGGCGCCGCAACGCGGGCAGCGTTCGCCCGGTTTCATGCGGTCTCTTCGCACAGACGGTTGCGTCCGGCCTGCTTGGCCCGGTACAGGGCGCGGTCGGCGCGGGCGATCAGCTGGTCCAGGCTGTCTTGCGCCTGCAGCTGGGCCAGGCCGATGCTGGTGGTGATGGTCAGATTCTGGCCCTGATGGCTGAAAGCGCTTTGCTCGATCTGCTGGCGCAGTTTTTCCCCCAGTTCCCGAGCCTGGGCCGGGCTGGTGTCCTTGAGCAGGAGGATAAATTCCTCACCGCCCCAGCGGCAGACAATGTCGGCCTGACGCAGGTTGTCGCGCAGGCGCTGGGCAAAGCCGCGCAGTACCTGATCGCCGGCCAGGTGGCCATGGCTGTCGTTGAGCAGCTTGAAGTTGTCGATATCCAGCAGCAGGGCGCACAGCGGGCTGGCGTGGCGTCGTGCTTCCTGCAGGGCCTGATTGGCCAGCAGGTCGAAGCCACGACGGTTAAGCAGGTCGGTCAGCAGGTCGGTGGTGGCCATGGCGCTGATACGGCGCTGGTAGCGGTGCAGGGCGATACTGACCAGGCCCAGCACGATCAGGGTTACCAGCAGGCAGATCAGCAGGTTCAGGTACAGCGACTGGCGGATACTGGCCAGGGCGCTGTTCTCGTGTTTGTCGACAAACAGGTACCAGTTCAGCTCGGGAATAAAGCGCACATTGAGAAAGTGGTCGCGACCCTCTTCGCGGTACTCGAAACTGCCGCTCTTGGGCGCGGCCAGTTGTTCGCGCAGGCTTTCCAGGGCCGGCAGTTCCAGCAGGGTCTGGCCACTGCGGGCACCCATGGGGCCGCCTTCGGCGCCGGTGAGGACAATACGGCCGTTACGGTCGACAAAGAACACGCTGCGCTGGTAACGCTGCTGGTAGGTGTCGATCAGTTGCACCACGGTGTCCACGGTCAGGCCCACCCCGGTGGCGCCGATAAAGTTGCCCTGATAGTCGAGCACCTTGTAGTTGATAAACACGGTCAGGCGATCCTGGTTGGCCATGTCCACATCGACATTGATCTCGTAAGGCTCGGCCATGTCCCGTACGCGGAAGTACCAGCTATCGCGCGGTTCATCCGCCTTGACCTGCTTGAGTACGCCCTTGGCCTGGTAATAGGTGTGGGTCTTGTCCGAGACGAAGAAGCTGGTGACGGTGCCATAGTGCGCCTGCACTTCCTGCAGGTAGCGAATGATCGGCAAGGCCTCCTGTTCGCCGGCCAGCACCCAGTCACGCAGGAAGGTGTCGCGGGCCATCATCGAGGAAATCAGGATGGGCCGTACCAGGTCCTTCTGGATTTCCGAATAGACATTGTCCGAGGTCAGCGGCAGCTCGGTGTGGATGATCCCGGCGCGGATCGAGTGAAAGGCGCTGTAGTAACTGACCAGGGAGGTGGCGAGAAAGCCACAGCCCAGCAGTAGCAGAAGAAACAGCAGCAGGACGTGCTGACGGCTCGGCGGGGCAGTACGGCTCATGGCGGGTTCGCTGGCAAAGTGATGGCGCTATTGTAGCGGCGGCCTGCCGCCCCGTGCCGGCGAATACTTAGGGTTTTTCCGTCATTTGATGGCCGTTTCAGCATGTGTTTGGCGAATTGAAAGACCTCTTTGTCCGGGGGCGCGATCAGCTGCGCCCCCCCGAGCATGGCTTATGCGTGGGGCTGCAGGCTCTGCAGGTAGGCGCGCCAACCGCCGAAGTGGCTGATCGGGGTGGCTCCTTCCAGGCCATAGGCTTCGCAGATAAAACCGCTTTCCCAGCTGCCATCGGCCAGCTGCACCTTGCCCAGGCCCAGGGGCGCCGGGATACCGATGAGAAAGGAGCCCAGCTCGCTGCTCGGCAGTTCCCAGACTTCCACGGCGATGGCCACACCGCCTTCGGCGACCCGGACCATCCCTGGCCGAAACGGTGGGCCGCCGGCCAGGGCGTAGAGCTGATAGTCCGGCGAGCTGTGGGTGGCTTCGACTAGCCGGCCGCCGCGCTGCTTGAGTTGCCAGTTGAGCGGCAGGCCATCCAGATGGGCGCCGCAGACCACCAGACGCGCCTTGTCATGGCGGGCGAGGTGGCTTGGCGCACCGAGATCCAGGTGGCGTTCGCCGGCCAGAGGCAGGTCGTGCTGAAGCTGCAGGGCGTCGGCCAGGCTGAGCAGGTACTGATCGGTCAAGGCGCGGCCGAACAGGGTCACGCCCCAGGGCAGGCCGTTGCCCATAAAGCCGGCCGGTACCGCCACGGCGGCGTAGTCGAGCATGTTCATAAAGTTGGTGTAATGACCCAGGTCCGAGTTGCGCGCCACTGGCTCGGCCTGCAGTTCGGCCAGGGTTACGGGGCGTGGATAGGCCGGGGTCAGCACGCAGTCCAGCTCGGCGAGAATTCGGTCGCATTCGGCCTTCAGTGCCTGCAGGCGGTACTGGGCGCGGAAGGTGTCGACACCGCTGACGCTGGGGGCCTTGTCCAGTACGGCCTTGATCACCGGCAGCACGGCCTCCGGCTGCTGTTCGATCAGGGCGCCTGCGACGCTGTAGCGTTCGGCCACCCAGGGGCCTTCGTAGAGTAGGCGTGCGGCCTCAAGGAAAGGGGCGAAGTTGATTTCCACCGCTTCGCCGCCGAGGGCTTTCAGCTGTTCGATGGTCGCGGCGAATAGCGCCGGGCTTTCCGGGCAGCCGAGAAATTCCAGTTGCGCTGGCACACCGAAGCGAAATCCCGTGCGGGGCTTGCCGAAGGCACTGGCGTCGTTCCACAACGGGTTGGCGCGGCTGTAGGCATCGCGTTTATCCAGCCTGGCGGTCAGGGCCAGCAGTTGACTGGCTTCGCGCGCCGTGGCGGTGAAGTAGGTGACGCAGTCCAGCGTCCTGCAGGCGGGCACCACGCCAGCGGTGGAGAGCAGCCCTTTGCTGGCCTTGAGGCCGACCAGGTTATTCAGCGCCGCCGGCACCCGGCCGCTGCCTGCGGTGTCTGTGCCCAGGGCGAAGCTGGCCAGCCCCAGCGCCACCGCCAGGGCCGAGCCGGAACTGGAACCACCGGCCGGGTAGTCCGGGTGCACGCTGTTGCGGCAGGCCCCATAGGGCGAGCGGGTGCCATTCAGGCCGGTGGCGAACTGGTCGAGGTTGGTCTTGCCCAGGGGAATCGCGCCCAGGGCCAGCAGCTGCTCGACCAAGGTGGCGCTGCGCTCGGGCACATAGGCAAAAGCCGGGCAGGCAGCGGTGGTCGGCACGCCGGCCAGGTCGATATTGTCCTTGATGGCAAAGGGCACGCCGTAGAGCGGCAGCTCACTCGGCGACTTACCGTCCAGAGCGGCCAGGTAAGGTTCCAGTTCTGTCAGGCTGAGCAGATGGATAAACAGGTGGAACTCGGGGTTAAGTGCTGTGGCCTTGTCGTGCAGGGCGGCGATCAGCTGGCGCGGGGTGGTGCTGCCGGCCAGGTAGGCGGCTTTTAGCGCGTCGAGGCGCAGGTCGAAATCGTGGGTCATCGCAGTTCCCTCGTAGGGTGCGCTGTGCGCACCGCGGTAATCAATGGTGCGCCCGGCGCACCCTAGGGTTTTATGCTTCTTCCAGCACCACCACGCGCTGGCCGGCGCGCACCGGCGAGCCGGGTTGCAGGCGCACCTCACGCACCACGCCATCGCGGGGGGCCAGCAGAGGGATTTCCATCTTCATCGACTCCAGAATCACCAGCATATCGCCGGCTTTGACCCGGTCGCCGACCGCCACCTGCACCTGCCAGAGGTTGCCGGCGATATGGCTTTCCACACCGTGCTGGCCATGGCCGAGCGGCGCATCCTCGCCCAGGTCGGGGGCCACTTCCTCGCTGTCGAAATGCGCCTGGCCGGATTCGATCCAGCGCTGACGTTCGGCGTCGAAGGCGGCGCGTTGCTGGCTGCGGAAGGCTTCGATGCCCGCAGCCTCCTGGTCGAGAAAGGCCTGGTAGTCGGCCAGGGCCAGTTCGCTGGGTTCGATACGCAGGTCATAGCGGCCCAGGGGGAAGTCGCGGCGGATACGCAGCAGCTCCTCGGCAGAGACCGGGTAGAAACGGATCTGGTCGAAAAAGCGCAGTAGCCAGGGCTTGCCATCGAAGGCCGCCACTTCGCGGTAGCGGTTCCACATCTGCAGGGTGCGGCCAACGAACTGGTACCCACCTGGGCCTTCCATGCCATACACGCACATATAGGCGCCGCCGATGCCCACCGAGTTTTCCGCGGTCCAGGTGCGTGCCGGGTTGTACTTGGTGGTGACCAGGCGATGACGTGGGTCCAGCGGGGTGGCCACAGGCGCCCCAAGGTAAACATCGCCCAGCCCCATCACCAGATAGCTGGCTTCAAAGACCGTGCGGTACACCTCATCCAGATTGGGCAGGTCGTTGATGCGGCGGATAAATTCCAGGTTGCTCGGGCACCAGGGCGCGTCCTTGCGCACCGTGGTCATGTATTTCTCAATGGCCAGCTGGCAGGCCGGGTCGTCCCAGGACAGCGGCAGATGGACGATCCGCGACGGCACCTTGAGGTCCTGCGCGGCGCATACGGCATCCCACTCGCCGATCACCACCGCCAACAGATTGGCCAGCGACAGGGTTTCCGGCTGGTAATGTACCTGCAGCGAGCGAATGCCGGGGGTCAGGTCGATCACCCCGGCCAGCTGCTTGGCCTCCAGTGCCTGCATCAGCGCATGACCGCGAAAGCGCAGTACCAGATCCAGTTCGGGTGCGCCGATTTCCAGCAGCAGATGGGTGTCGCCGGACAGGCGGGCCACCAGGCGTTTATCCGCTTCGCCGATATCGAGCACGATGGGGCTCTGTAGCCCGGATCTAATCCGGGGGGCGTGCGCCGCGTACTCCCCGGATTGCATCCGGGCTACGAGATCGCTCATCTCTGTGTTATGGGCTTTTGCCAGCTCCCGCGCCGTAGCGATATCCACCGGGGCAAAGCGCACCTTGTCTCCCGCCTTCAGCTGCCCCAGCTGCCAGAGGTCCGCCTCGATAATGGTCACCGGGCAGACAAAACCGCCCAGGCTCGGGCCGTCCGGGCCGAGGATCACCGGCATATCGCCGGTAAAGTCCACTGCGCCGATGGCATAGGGGTTGTCGTGGATATTGGAGGGGTGCAGGCCGGCTTCGCCGCCGCTGTCGCGTACCCACTCGGGCTTCGGCCCGATAAGCCTTACGCCGGTGCGGCTGGAGTTGAAGTGCACTTCCCAGTCGGTGGCAAAGAAGGTTTCGATATAGGCCGGGGTGAAGTATTCCGGGGCGCCGTGGGGGCCGTAGATCACGCGAATTTCCCGCACGGCAGGCAGGGCGCCGCACAACTCGGCAGGCAGTTGTGCGCCTGCATTTGTATCACCGAGCGGCTGCAGGTGCAGCACATCGCCGGCGCGCAGGGCGCGACCGCCGTGGCCGCCGCACTGGCCGAGGGTAAAGGTGCTTTTACTGCCGAGATAATCCGGCACCTGAATGCCGCCGCGCAGGCATAGATAGCTACGTGCCCCCGCACCGTTGATAGTGCCGAGGCTCAGGGTGCTGCCGGCCTTGATCAGCAGGGCGGTATTGAGGGGCTGTTCGCTGCCATCCACCGCGAGCGGAATAGGCGCGCCGGTGACCGCCACCAGCGCATCGGTGTTAAAGCGCAGGGTCGGGCCGCTCATGGTGATTTCCAGACCGGCGGCGCCTTCGGCATTGCCCAGCAAGCGGTTGCCCAGGCGCAGGGCGCGGCTGTCCATGGGGCCTGAGGGCGGTACGCCAACAGCCCAGTAGCCGAGGCGGCCGGGAAAGTCCTGCACGCTGGTCTGGGTGCCGGCGCTTAGCACCTCGAAGGTGTTGGCCTGATAGACCAGGCCTTCCAGGCAGCGGGTCCAGGGGTGGCCGCTGGCAAAGGGCGCGTCGGTGAGTATCTGGCGCAGGTACTGGCCATTGGTTTCCACGCCATACAGCAGGGTGTCGGCCAGGGCCTGACCGAGGGCGCTACTGGCGGCTTCGCGGCTATCGGCCCAGGAGATGACTTTGGCGATCATCGGGTCGAAGTAGGGCGGGATCTCGCAACCGGCTTCGACCCAGGTGTCGATACGCAGCGCTTTGCCATCGGCCTTGGGGAAGTCCACGGCGGTGAGCAGGCCGGGGCTGGGTTGAAAGTCGCGGCCCGGGTCTTCGGCATACAGGCGGGCCTGAATGGCGTGGCCGCTGGGTTTCAAACCTTTCGCCAGTTCGCTTAACGGGGCCAAATCGCCAGCCGCCAATTCGATCATCCAGCGCACCAGGTCGACGCCCCACACCTGTTCGGTGACGCCGTGCTCGACCTGCAGGCGGGTATTGACTTCGAGGAAATAGAAGCGCGCTGCTTCGCTGTCGTAGACAAACTCCACGGTGCCAGCGCTGCGGTAGCTGACCGCCTTGGCCAGCTTGATTGCCGCCGCGCACAGCTCATCCGCCATGCCGGCCGGCAGATTCGGTGCCGGGGTTTCTTCCAGCACTTTCTGGTTGCGCCGCTGCACCGAGCAGTCGCGTACGCCCAGGGCCAGCACTTCACCGCGACCATCGCCAAATACCTGCACTTCCAGGTGGCGGGCACGCTGAATGTATTTTTCGATAAATACGCCGCTGTCGCTGAAGTTGTTCTGCCCCAGGCGTTTGACCGCTTCGAAGGCCTCGCTCAGCTCGGCGGCGCTGTGGCACACGCGCATGCCGATACCGCCACCGCCGGCGGTGCTTTTCAGCATCACCGGGTAGCCGACCTGCTCGCCTGCGATGAGTGCGGCGTCGAGGTTTTCCAGCAGCTCGGTGCCTTCCAGCATCGGTACGCCATGCTGTTTGGCCAGGGCGCGGGCGGTGTGTTTCAGGCCGAATACACGCAGCTGCTCGGGCGTGGGGCCGACAAAGGCGATGCCGGCGGCCTCGCAGGCTTCGGCAAAGGCGGCGTTCTCGGAGAGAAAGCCGTAGCCGGGGTGGATGGCCTGGGCACCGCTGGCCTTGGCCACGGCGAGAATCTTCTCGACCACCAGATAGGTCTGGGCGGCCGGGCCTTCGCCCAGGCTATGGGCCTCATCGGCTTGCTGGATATGTAGGCTGGCCGCGTCGGCTTCGGAATAGACGGCCACGCCTTTGACGTCGAGCTGACGCAGGGTGCGCAGGATGCGGCAGGCAATGGCGCCACGGTTGGCGATAAGCAGTTTGCTGAACATTCGAGGTGTCCTCGAAAGGGGCGGGCCGTCCCGCAGTATTCGGTCTGCACCCCGGTCGTCCGGGGTGGAAAATTCGTTTTCCGTAGGATGGGTTAGTCGCAGGCGTAAGCCATTGACAGTCACAGGGGGATGGGTATCGCTGCGCTCAACCCATCCTACGAGGCTTGCAGCTGCCTCAATCCCACACCAGCACCTCGGCCGGGGTCGGGTTGTAACCGTTGCACGGGTTGTTCAGTTGCGGGCAGTTGGAGATCAGCACGATCACATCCATATGCGCCTTGAGCTCGACGTACTTGCCGGCGGCGGAGATGCCGTCCTCGAAGGTCAGGCCGCCTTCGGGGGTGACCGGTACGTTCATAAAGAAGTTGATATTGGCGCTGATGTCGGCCTTGTTCAGGCGGCCGTCGTTGAGGCTGGCGCGCAGAAAGTTGTCGCGGCAGCTGTGCATATAGCGCTTGTCCAGGGCGTAGCGCACGGTGTTGCTCTCCTGGGCGCAGGCGCCGCCCAGGGTGTCGTGGCGCCCGCAGGTGTCGGCAACGATGCTCAGCATCGGCTTGCCCAGATTGGAATAGAGCACGCTGCCGGTGGTCAGGTACACGCGGTTCTGTTTGCGCAGGGTGCGTTGCACGTCATAGCGCTCACGCGGGTTCTGCGCGCTGTAGAACAGCGTATCGACCGCCTGATTGCCTTCCAGGTCGAGCAGGCGCAGGGACTGGCCGGCTTTTACTTCACAGAGAAAGGGCTCACCGGCGCCGATGGTGGCGCGGTACACCGCCGCTTCCGGGTGCTTGTCGCTTGCGATAAGAGTCATTTGGCAGGCCTCAGAGATACAGACGTTCGGTGTTATGAAAGCCGCGGGCGTTTTCCGGGCGTGAGGTGCGGCACAGCACGCTGATGCCGTCACTCTCGACCTTGTGCCAGGACAGTTGCAGCGGCTTGGGCGCGTAGTCGGGGTTGGGGTCCATGGGGTGCTGCAGGGCGGTGAGTACCACCAGCGTGTCCATCGGCGCGTACAGCTCGATGTAGTCGCCGGCCTTGGAATTGTTCGCGGCGAAGTGGAAGCAGCCGTCGCTGTCGACCGTCACCTTGCTAAACAGATTCAGGCACATCAGCAGGTCCTGCAGGTTAAGGTTCCACTTGCCCATTTCCACCAGCAGGTTGTCCACGCCGTTGCGGAAGAAGCCGTTGCGCAGTTTTTGATAACTGCCGCTGCCGTATTTCTCCTTCACCTCCTCGGCGTTGAGCACGCCGCCAAAACTGTCATGCCAGCCGCAGGTGTCAAAGGTGATGGCGGCCAGCACCCGGCCCATGTCCGAGTACAGGCAATGGCCCGCGGTGAGCTTGGCGGTGTGCTGGCATTTGAGGCTGTCGGGCAGATTCAGCCGTTCGCTTTTTTCGGCAGCGTTAAGCAGCAACAGGCTGGCATTGGCGCCGCCTTCCAGGTCGGTGATGCGCAGCAGCTGGCCGCGTTTAAGGACAAAGGAGGTGTGGCCACCACCGGGCACGAGTTCCTCGTAAAGGGTGGGGCGCAGGGTCAGTGCAGCGGTCATGGCTAGCTCCTTACAGGGCCGGTTGCAGCTTGCCGGCGATATGCGCGGGCAAGGCGTCGACGGCGGCGCGCTGGGCGCGGCGGTCGCTGTTCAAGGGAATGTCGTAGGTGATGCGCGCACCGAAGGCGTTCGGCGCGTGCGGGTCGATGCGGGGCTTGTCGAACACCAGCAGGCGGGTGCCGAGGCTGAAACCTTCGCTGAGGTCGTGGGTGACCATAAACACGGTGAGCTTGGTTTCGTTCCACAATTCCAACAGCAGGCTGTGCATGTCCTTGCGGATGCCGGGGTCCAATGCGCCGAAGGGCTCATCCAGCAGCAAGACGCGCGGCTGCATGATCAGCGCCTGGGCAATGGCCAGGCGTTGCTGCATGCCGCCGGAGAGCTGGCTGGGGTATTTGTCCAGGGCATGGCCCAGGCCGACTTTCTGCAGAATCACCGCCGCCTGCTCCCGGGCTTCGCGCTTGGCCGCGCCAAACAGCCGGCCGAGCAGCCTGGAACGCGGCAACTCCAGACCGATGGCGACGTTATCCAGCACGGAGAGGTGCGGGAACACCGAGTAGCGCTGAAACACCACGCCACGGCTGCTATCGGGTTCGCCGGCCAGTGGCTTGCCACCGAGCAGAATCTCGCCGCGGCTGGCGCGCTCCTGACCCAGCAGCAGGCGCAGAAAGGTCGACTTGCCGCAGCCGGAAGCGCCGACCAGGGTGCAGAACTCGCCTTCGTTGATGCTCAGATTCAAGCGCTCAAGCACGACTTGATCGCCGTACTCCTGCCAGACGTTATTTACCTCGATAAAGGCGCTCATGCCTTGGCTCCTTCATACCAGGGGAAGCACAGGCGGGTGAGCTGGCGCAGGCCCAGGTCCATCAGCCAGGCGAGCAGGGTGATCCACACCACATAGGGCAGGATCACATCCATCGCCAGATAGCGGCGCACCAGAAAGATCCGGTAACCCAGGCCGTCGGTGCTGGCGATGGCCTCGGCGGCGATCAGGAACAGCCAGGCCGAGCCCAGCACCAGGCGCAGCGCGATCAGCAGGCGCGGCAGCAGTTGCGGCAGCACCACCCGCAGGATCAGCGTCCAGGTACTGGCGCCAAGGGTCTGCGCTTTGATCAGGATTTCCGGAGGTATCTCGCGGGCGCGCTGCTCCAGGTCGCGGGCCAGCACCGGCGTGACGCCCAGCACGATCAGCATCACCTTGGCCAGCTCCCCCAGACCGAACACGATGAACAGAATCGGCAGTATCGCCAGCGGCGGCACCATCGACAGCACTGTGAGCAGCGGCGTCAGCGGTGCGCTGAACAGCGGCAGGCTGCCGGCGGCTATGCCCAGGCACAGGCCGCTCAGTGCGGCTATGCCCAGGCCTATGCCCAGCCGTTGCAAACTGGCGGCGCTGTCCTGCCAGAACAGGTATTCACCG
>JBFHPI010000057.1:0-11617 GCA_041592855.1 Pseudomonas sp. | reverse complement strand
CGTTCGGTCAGCTCGTCGTCACTGGGCAGAAACTCCAGGGCGCGGTCCAGCTTGCCGGCGCTTTCCAGGGCCGCCATCAGGCGCTTGTATTCGCCAACCCGCTCGCGGGCGCGGCGTTCGGCCAGGGACAGGGCCTGGGTCTGCTTGTAGTTGTTGCCCAGTACCAGGGCGGACACCGCGTCGGTCATCTCGGCCAGGAGCTTGTTGCGCTGCTTGCCGGTCATATCGCCGGCACCGACGATCTCGCCGAGCAGGATCTTGATATTGACCTCGTGGTCGGAGCAGTCCACGCCGCCGGCGTTGTCGATAAAGTCGGTGTTGCTGGCGCCGCCATGCAGACCGAATTCGACGCGGCCGAGCTGGGTCATGCCCAGGTTGCCGCCCTCGCCCACCACCTTGGCGCGCAGTTCGCAGCCATCCACGCGCAGGCCGTCGTTGGCCTTGTCGCCAACATCGGCGTGGCTTTCCTTGCTGGATTTGACGTAGGTGCCGATGCCGCCGTTCCAGATCAGGTCCACCGGGGCCTTGAGCAGGGCATTGAGCAACTCGGTGGGCGCCAGTTTGTCGGCCGTGATGTCGAAGCGCTCCTTCATCTGCGGGCTGATGGCAATGCTCTTGGCGCTGCGCAGGAAGATGCCGCCGCCTTCGGAGATCAGCTTGGCATCGTAGTCGGCCCAGCTGGAGCGTGGCAGGTCGAACAGGCGCTTGCGCTCGACAAAGCTCTTGGCCGCGTCCGGGTTGGGGTCGATAAAGATGTGCATATGGTTGAAGGCGGCCACCAGCTGCAGCTTGTCCGACAGCAGCAGGCCGTTGCCGAACACGTCACCGGCCATGTCGCCGATGCCGATCACCGTGGTGTGATCCTTTTGCACATCGATGCCGCGCTCGCGGAAATGACGCTGCACCGAAACCCAGGCGCCCTTGGCGGTAATGCCCATGCCCTTGTGGTCGTAACCGGCCGAGCCGCCGGAGGCGAAGGCGTCGTCCAGCCAGAAGCCGTAGTCGGCGGCGATGCCGTTGGCGATATCGGAGAAGGTCGCGGTGCCCTTGTCCGCCGCCACCACCAGGTAGGGGTCGTCGCCGTCGTGACGCACCACGTTCTGCGGCGGCACCACGGCGCCGTCCTTGAGGTTGTCGGTAATGTCGAGCAGGCCGCTGATAAAGATGCGGTAGCAGGCGATACCCTCGGCCAGCACTTCGTCACGGCCACCACCGACCGGCAGACGGCGCGGCACGAAGCCGCCCTTGGCGCCCATGGGCACGATCACCGCGTTCTTAACCTGTTGGGCCTTGACCAGGCCGAGTACTTCGGTGCGGAAGTCTTCCTCGCGGTCCGACCAGCGCAGACCGCCACGGGCCACGTCGCCGAAGCGCAGGTGCACACCCTCGACCCGCGGGCTGTAGACGAATATTTCGAACTTCGGCGTGGGTCGCGGAATCTCCGGAATCAGGCGTGGGCTGAGCTTGAAGCTGAAGTAGCTCTTGGGCGCGCCGCTGGCGTCGGTCTGGTAGAAGTTGGTGCGCAGGGTGGCCTTGATCAGGTCCAGGTAGCGACGCAGGATGCGGTCCTCGTTGAGCACCGCGACATTGTCCAGGGCGGCGAGAATGGCCTGCTCCAGCTTCTGCTGTTTGCCGTCCAGGTCTTCGCTGCTGAGCTTGCGCGCCAGGTAGAAGCGGGTCTTGAACAGGCGCACCAGTTCCTTGGCGATATCGGCATGGTTGACCAGGGTGGCGGCGATATAGCTCAGGTCGAAGCCCAGACGGATCTGCTTGAGGTAACGGGCGTAGGCGCGCAGCAGGGCCACGTCGCGCCAAGGCATGGCGGCCATCAGCACCAGGCGGTTGAAGCCGTCGTTCTCAGCCGCACCGCCGACGATATGTACGAAGGCATCCTGCAGGGTGTCGTTGAGTTGCTGGATATCGACATCCAGGCCTTCGGCATAGGTGAAGGCGAAGTCATGAATCCAGAATTCGCGACCATCGGCACGGCGCAGCTTGTAGGGAAACTCGCCGAGTACGCGCAGGCCGAGGTTTTCCAGAATCGGCAGTACGTCCGACAGCGGCAGCGGCGTGTCGGCGTGGTACAGCTTGCAGTGCAGCTGCTGGCCGGCCTGGGTCAGGGGCTGGTAGAAGCTCATCACCAGCTGGCGCTCGCTGTTCAGGCTGAGCAGGTGCTGCATGTCCACCACCGCCGAATGCGGGGCAAAACGCTCGCGGTAGCCGGCCGGGAAGCCTTCCGGGAATTCGGCCAGCACCTCGGTGCCCTGGGCCTCGCCCAGGCTCTCGACGATCAGGCTGGAGTAGTCGTCCTTCCACGAGCGGCAGGCCTGAATGACTTCCTTCTCCAGGCGCACGGGGTCGATCTGCACGCGGTTTTTCGGGTCGACCTTGAGGATAAACTGCACCCGCGCCAGCACGGACTCGGAGAAGAAGGTCCAGAACTCGCAGTCGGTGGCCTGCAGACGCTCCATCAGCACCTGCTGGATCTTCATGCGGGTTTCAGTGGAATAGACGTCACGCGGCACATAGGCCAGGCAGTAGCAGAAGCGGCCATAGGGGTCGCGGCGCAGGAATACGCGGATCTTGTTGCGCTCCTGAATCTGCACGATGGCCAGGCTGGTGTTGAACAGCTCGTCCACCGAGGTCTGGAACAGGTCATCGCGCGGCAGCACTTCCAGTACCTGGGCCAGTTCCTTGCCCAGGTGGGCGCTGCTGTCAAAGCCGGAGCGACGTTCGATTTCATCGACCTTGCGGCGAATATAGGGAATATTCCACACGCTCTTGGCATACACCGCCGAGGTGTACAGGCCCATAAAGCGGCATTCCTTGACCACATTGCCCTTGGCGTCCAGCTCGCGGATCGACACCAGGTCCGGGTAGGCCGGGCGGTGCACGCGGCTGGGCACCGCGGCCTTGGCGAAGGACAACAGCTGCGGCTCACGCAGGTAGGCCACGGCTTCCGGCTCGATATGCAGCTCGTCGGCCTTGAGGCCGGTGCGCAGGCGCTTGGACAGGCCCAGCAGGGAGCCTTCGTCATACTGCATGCTGCCGCCACCGGGCACGTCGACCACGGTGAACTCTTCATAACCGAGGAAGGTGAAGTGGTCGTCGAGCAGCCAGCTCATAAACACCTTGATCTCGTCCAGCTCGGCACCATCGACCTTGAGCTTGGCCTTGTCCAGCCAGGCCAGCAGCTCGCGGGCCTTGGCCTTCATCGGCTGGAAGTCGGCCACGCTCATGCGTACATCGCCGAACACGTCGAGTAGGGCCTTTTCCAGGCTCTTCAGCTCGCCGGCACTGGCGCATCGGTCGATCTCCAGAAACATCAAGGCTTCCTGCTGCACATCCTTGCCCTGGCTGCCCTTGGGCAGGATTTCCAGCAACTCGCCACTCTTGTTGCGGCGCACGCTGAACACACTGTTCTGCAGGGTGTGGATGCTGTAACCGCGGCGATTGAGCTCCATGCGGGCGGAGTCGACCAGGAAGGGGATGTCACGGTGCAGGATTTCCACGGCACTGTGGGTCGATTGCCAGCCGTGCTTCTCGTAGTCGGGGTTGAATGCCCGCACCTCGGGCTTGCTGGGCTCGAAACGCTGCAGCATGCGCCAGGCCGACAGGGTGCAGCCCACCAGATCGGACAGGCGCCGCTGGGTCAGCTCCTCCAGGGCGATGATGCCGAAGAATTGCTCGGCGAAGAGGACTACTTGTGGCAGGGCCTGCTCGCTGACGTGCTGGGCCAGTACCGTTTGCAGTTGATGCTGGAAATCGGCTTTGCTGGCTGCCGTAAAGAACGCCATGGGTATGCTCCGTTTGGCTTGTTATTCGACTGGGGGCGGGATGACTTTCGCCACAACCTTGTAGCTCAACGTTAGTCTAGGAGGCCGCGATTGCATTAAAGTGCTGCCTCTTACTCTAGGCGACGTCTTCGACTCGCTGGTCACATTTGCCGGATGAGCTTAACGATGGAACACCGTGACGCGCTTATCGCGCTGCGACATTTTCTTTCAGCCCAGATCCTTGGTCAGGAAAAACTGATCGAAAGGCTGCTGATCGCCCTGCTCGCCGACGGCCATATGCTGGTCGAGGGTGCGCCCGGCCTGGCCAAGACCAAGGCGATCAAGGAGTTGGCCGAAGGCATCGAGGCCGAGTTCCACCGCATTCAGTTCACCCCCGACCTGCTCCCGGCAGATATCACCGGCACCGAGATCTATCGCCCGGAAACCGGCAGCTTCGTGTTCCAGCAGGGGCCGATCTTCCACAACCTGGTGCTGGCCGACGAGATCAACCGCGCCCCGGCCAAGGTGCAGTCGGCGCTGCTCGAAGCCATGGCCGAGCGCCAGGTGTCGGTGGGCCGCAGTACCTATGAGTTGTCGCCGCTGTTTCTGGTGATGGCCACCCAGAACCCGATCGAGCAGGAAGGCACCTACCCGCTGCCGGAAGCCCAGCTCGACCGTTTTCTGATGCATGTGAAAATCGGTTTCCCGGATGCCAGCGTGGAACGCAAGATCCTCGCCCAGGCTCGCGGCGAGGCGCTGCACGGCGAAACCAAACCGGAGCGACGGGTCAGCCAGCAGGCCATCTTCGCCGCCCGCGAAGAGATCCTCGGCCTGTATATGGCCGATGCGGTGGAGGAATACCTGGTGCAGCTGGTGATGGCCAGCCGCACCCCGGCCAAGTTCGATGCCGAGCTGGCCGAATGGATCGCCTATGGCGCCAGCCCTCGCGGCTCGATCGCCCTGGACCGCTGCGCGCGGGCCCATGCCTGGCTGGCCGGGCGCGATTTTGTCAGCCCCGAGGATATTCAGGCGGTGCTGTTCGATGTGCTGCGCCACCGCATCATCCTGTCCTTCGAGGCCGAGGCCGCCGGTATCGACCAGGATCGGGTGATCCAGCGCATCCTCGACGTGGTGGCGGTGGCCTAGATGCAGCCGCACAGCGTAGCCCGGACGCAATCCGGGCATACCCCTCGGCCGCGCCCGGATTGCATCCGGCTCAATGGTTAAGCCCATGCACGCCCAGCCCCTGCCCCCCGCGATCCAGATCAGCCTCGCCGAGCTGATCGAGGTGCGTCACCGCGTACGCGAGGTGCAGCTGTTCTCCACCCCGGCGCGGCGCAGCCCGCTGATCGGCCTGCATCACTCCAAACTGCGCGGACGCGGGGTGGACTTCGATCAGGTGCGCATCTACCAGCCTGGCGACGATGTACGCAGCATAGACTGGCGCGTCACCGCGCGCACCCAGGAGCCGCACACCAAGCTGTTCCACGAGGAGCGCGAGCGGCCCATCTACATCATGGTGGAACAAAGCCCGCAGCTGTTTTTCGGCTCCTGCCTGCTGTTCAAATCAGTGCTGGCGGCCCAGGCCGCGAGCCTGATCGGCTGGTCCGCCCTGGAGCACAATGACCGTATCGGCGGCCTGGTGTTTGGCGGCAGCGAACCCCACGAGATCAAGCCCAGACGCAGCAAACAGAGCCTGCTGCAGTTGCTCAATCGCCTGGCCCGGGCCAACCAGAGCCTGACCCACCACAGCGCCGCCCCCACAGAAGCCTTCGCCCTGGCCCTGCGTCGTGCCCGCGAAGTGCTGCGCCCCGGCAGCCTGGCGGTGATTATCTGCGACGAGCGCAGCCTGAACGCCAGCAGCGAACAGCAGCTCAACCTACTCGGGCGGCATAGCGACCTGCTGCTGCTGCCGATTGCCGACCCAATGGATCACGCCCTGCCCGCCGCCGGCCTGCTGCGCTTCGCCCAGGGCGCCGGCCAACTGGAACTCGATACCCATAGCCGCGAGCTGCGCCAGGCCTACAGCGAGCTGGCGGCCAGACGTCA
This sequence comes from Pseudomonas sp., assembly GCA_041592855.1. Taxonomy (GTDB): domain Bacteria; phylum Pseudomonadota; class Gammaproteobacteria; order Pseudomonadales; family Pseudomonadaceae; genus Aquipseudomonas. The sequence goes on along the minus strand of JBFHPI010000057.1, from coordinate 5,792 downwards.
GGCCCAGTGGCAGCGACTGGCGCAAAAACTGGCCGTACCGCTGCTACCGCTGGGCAGCCAACGCGAGCTGGTCGAGCAGCTGCGTGAACAGCTCAACGCCCCGCACAGCAGGAAAAGCCCATGAACCTGCTGGAGCAGCTGCAACCTGTGATTGCCCCGCCTGCCGTGCACTGGTGGCCACCGGCCCCCGGCTGGTGGCTGCTGGCCCTGCTGCTGCCATTACTGCTCTGGGCCCTGTGGCGTCTGGGCCGCCAGTTGCTGCGCCGACGCCGCACGGCCGCGCGGCAGGAACACCTGGACCCGCTGCGCCAGGCGGCCCTGGATGAGCTGGAGCGCCTGAGCAAACCCTACTACGGTGTCGATGCCGGGCCCTGGCTGCAACAGATCAATGCCCTGCTCAAACGCCTGTGCCGCGAACGCTACCCCGACAGCCATAGCCACACCCTGAGCAGCCGCGCCTGGCTGGCCTTTCTCGACAGCCGCTGCCCGGCCGCCGGCCTGACGCGCTGGATGGTGCTGGTGGAAGGCGCCTATAAACCCCATTGCCGGCTGGACGACAAGGCCATCGACAGCCTGTACCAGGCGGTGGCCATCTGGATTCGCAAGCATGTTTGAATTCGCCTGGCCCTGGGTCTTTCTGCTGGCCCCACTGCCCTGGCTGCTGCGCCTGTGGCTACCGGCCGCCGACAGTGGCGAGGCCGCCCTGCAGGTCAGCTTCCTCGCCGAGCTGGAGGCGCTTAGCGGTCGTCAGGCCCGCAGCCTGCTGCCCGGCTGGCGGCAGCAGGCGCCGCTGGCGTTGATCTGGCTATGCCTGGTGCTGGCGGCGGCACGCCCGCAATGGCTGGGCGAGGCGGTGGCACAACCGGCCAGCGGCCGCGACCTGCTGCTGGCGGTGGATGTGTCCGGCTCCATGGATTATGCCGATATGCGCTGGGAGGATCAGGACATCACGCGCCTGCAGCTGGTCAAGCGCCTGTTCGGTGACTTTATCGAGGAACGCCATGGTGATCGCGTCGGCCTGATCCTGTTCGGCAGTCGCGCCTTCCTGCAGTCCCCCCTGACCTTCGACCGCAAGACCGTGCGCACCTGGCTGGATGAAGCCCGGCACAATATCGCCGGGCCGCAGACCGCCATCGGTGACGCCATCGGCCTGGCCCTCAAACGCCTGCGCCAACGTCCCAGTGAAAGCCGCGTGTTGATCCTGATTACCGACGGCGCCAACAACAGCGGCGAAATCGACCCCATGACCGCCGCCCGCCTTGCCGCCAGTGAAGGGGTGCGCATCTATACCATCGGCATCGGTGCCGATCCGCAGAGCGGCGGCGTGCTCGGCATGCTCGGTCTCAACCCGGGGCTGGATCTGGATGAACCCACCCTGCGCGGCATCAGTGAACTGACCGGCGGCGAATATTTCCGCGCCCGCGACGGCCAGGAGCTGCAACGTATCGAAGCCACCCTGGACCGCCTGGAGCCCGTGCAACAGGACACCGCCCTGAGCCGGCAGATCGCCGTACTCTACCCCTGGCCCCTGGCCCTGGCCCTGCTGCTCAGCACCCTGCTGGTCAGCCGCAACCTCTGGCCACACACACTCATGCAGTGGCGGGCTCACCTGGCACGCGGGAGCAAGCGGTCATGACCCTGCTCGCCCTCTGGCCCCACTGGCTCCGTCCTCTCTGGCTGCTGATCCTGCCCCTGCTGGGCTGGCTGCTGTGGTCGCTGTGGCAACGCAAACAGCGCAGCGGTCAGTGGCAACTGCTGCTGCCCGCTGCCTTCCATGCCGTACTTTTGCGTGGTGGGCAACGCCGCCGCAGTCGCCTGCCGGTGCTGCTCCTGGGCCTGGCCTGGCTGCTGGCCGTGCTCGCCCTGCTCGGCCCGAGCTGGCAGAAGCTGGAGCAGGATCGCCTCAAGCCGGCTGACCCGCTGGTGGTCCTGCTGCAGCTGACGCCCAGCATGCTCGCCGGCGACGCACCCCCCAATCGCCTGGAGCAGGCCAAGCGCAAGCTGCTGGACTTGCTTGAAGCCCGTGAGGATGCGCAAACCGCCATTGTCGTCTATGCCGGCAGTGCCCATACCCTGGTGCCACTGTCGGACGACCTGGGCACCAGTCGCAACCTGCTCGATGCCCTCAAGCCCTCGGTCATGCCCGAGCCGGGGCAACGCGCCGACCTGGCACTGGCCCGCGCTCTGCAACTGCTGGAACAGGGGGGCCTGGGAGAGGGGCGTCTGTTGCTGCTCGGCAGCAGCCTGCAAGCCGATGAACGCAGCGCCATCGCCCAGACCCTCGACGACAGCGACATACGCCTGCAGATGATCGGCTTTGGCAGCAGCCAGGGCGCGCCGATCCTGCAGGAGGACGGCAGCTTTATGAAAGATGCCGAGGGCTCGATCATGGTGCCGCGCCTGGACAGCAACAGTCTGCACGCGTTCTTCCAGCAGATCGGCGGTGCCTACCAGCGCGCCAGCCTGGACGAGCAGGACCTGCGCAGCCTGGGCCTGCTCGATCGCAGCCAGGCTGTACGCCACGACGGCGAACAGACCCGCCTGCAGCGCTGGGCCGAGCAAGGCCACTGGCTGTTGCTGCCGCTGCTATTGCTGGCCGCAGCCGGGGCGCGGCGCGGCTGGTTGTTATGCCTGCCGCTGCTGCTGTGCCTGCCACAGCCTGGCTACGCCCTGAGTTTTGACGATCTCTGGCTGCGCGCCGACCAGCAGGGTCAGCGCCTGCTCGAGGCCCAGCGCCCGGCGGAGGCGGCCAAACGCTTCAAGGATGCCCAATGGCAAGGTCAGGCGCTGTACCAGGCCGGCGACTATGCCGGGGCGGCGGAACGCTTCGCCCTGGGCGAGGACGCCATCGCCCATTACAACCGTGGTAACGCCCTGGCCATGAGCAACGAATTCGAAGCCGCCCTGGAAGCCTACGACCAGGCGTTGCGACTGCAACCGGGACTGACTCAGGCACAGCAGAACATGGCCCTGATCGAGGAACTGCTCAAGCAGAAGGAACAGGCGCAGCAGACGCCAGCCGATGAGCCCGCCGAAACCCAGGCTGAGCCCAGCGAACCACAGCAGCCCTCGCCGAGTTCAAACCAGAGCCCAAGCGCCAGCGCCGGCCAACCCAACCAGCAGGCCCCTGGCACAGCTGAGGCCGAACAAGCACCGGCCACCGCCAAAAGCCAGTCATCCGCCAGCACACAGCCGGCCCCGGAGGCTGCAGACGAAACGGCGCCCCCCGGCCAGAACGATGCAACCGAGCCCGCCGATGAGCTAAATGCCGAACAGCGCCAGGCCCTGGAGCAATGGCTACGACAGATCCCCGATGATCCGGCCGAGCTGCTTAGACGCAAGTTCTGGCTGGAACAGCAAGAACGTCAGGAATACCGCCCATGACCCGCCTGCTCTGCTTCCTGCTTTTCGCCCTACACCTCAGCGTGCAGGCCAGCACCAGCCACTTCAGCGCAACAGTGGACCGAACCCGCCTCAATGCAGGGGAAAGCCTGGAACTGACCCTGGAAAGCAGCGATGCCACCCTGTTCGGCAAGCCTGATCTGAGCCCACTCAATGAGCTGTTCGACGTGCTCGCCAGCCGTCAGGTCAACCGCCTGAGCACCCTCAATGGTCAGTCACGGACCAGCACCCAGTGGATCATCACCCTGCAGCCCAAACAGAGTGGTTATGTGGTGATTCCCCCCCTGCAGCTGGGTGAGCTGCAGAGCCCGCCCATCACCCTGCAGGTGCAGGAAAACGACGGCCGCGCGGACGGCCAATTGGCGCCGGTCTTTATCGACGCCAGCCTGGACCAGAGCAGCGTCTATGTGCAGGCTCAGAGCATTCTGACCCTGCGCATCTACCACTCCGTATCGCTGTATGACGACAGCAGCCTGACCCAGTTGGACCTTGCCGACGCCCGGGTCGAGGCCCTGGGTGAGGCGAAAACCTATGAAAAGGACCTCAACGGCATCCGGCACGGCGTAATCGAACTGCGCTATGCCATCTACCCGCAGCAGAGTGGCGAACTGTTGATCCCTGGCCAGACCTTTACCGCCACCGTGGTTGAGCGCGCCCGCAACAACGACTTCAACCCCTTCGCTCCGCGCAGCGGCCGAGTGATCCGGGTCAAATCACCGCAGCTGCGCCTAGACGTCAGGGCCAAGCCTGCCGACTACCCTGCCGACGCCCCCTGGCTGCCGGCACGCAGCCTGAGCCTGGTGGAAGCCTGGAGTCCGCAACCGGAACAGGCCAAGGTTGGCGAGTCCCTGACCCGCAGCCTGCTGCTCAAGGTCGATGGCCTCTCCAGCGCCCAGTTGCCACCACTGCCGGCCACCCAGGCCCAGGGCCTGCGCCGCTACCCGGATCAGCCGCAACTGGCCAACCAGTCCAGTGAACAGGGCCTTATCGGCAGTCGCGAAGAACGTGAAGCCCTGGTGGCCAGCCGCGAGGGCAGCATCGCGCTGCCCGCCATTGAAGTGGTGTGGTGGAACACCCTGGAAGATCGCCTGGTGCGCAGCAGTCTGCCGGCCAGAACCCTGCAGGTGGCCAGCAACCCGGCCCTGGAAGAAGCCTCCACGCCCCTCGCCGAAGCACCACAGGCCCTGGTGATCCAAGGCCCGCCGCTGTGGCCCTGGCAACTGAGCACCCTGCTGCTGGGCCTGACCAGCCTGTGTGGCTTTGGCCTGTGGTGGCGCGCCCGTCAGCAGCCACCCATTGCCCGCAACGTGCAGAATGGGCCCAGCCCGCGGGACCTGCTCGACGAACTCAAACGCAGCTGCCTGGCCAACGACTCCCAGGCCACCCGCCATGCCCTCGACGCCTGGGCCCGCCAGCAACCGGAAACCCTGGCCGATATGGCCGCTCGCTACCTGCCCCTGTCCGCTGCCCTGGATGACCTAAACGGCGCGCTCTACAGCGAAAGCGGCCAACGCTGGCAGGGCCGCGAACTCTGGCTGGCCATCCGCAGTCTGCCGCCCCTGGATGACAGCCACCCGACCGCCCAGGAAACCAGCCCCCTGCCGCCACTTTATCCGCGCTAGCGCCGGCCCGTTGCTTTGCCACAGCCGCATCGGACGCAGCGGTTGTCGGCCTGGCTCCTGGGGCGTTCGCCCGCATCTGCCGCGCACAGCTTAGGGCTCGGCTCAATCGCAAGCGACGGCCTGGGTCAGCCCTGACCATACCCGGCCGGCGACATCGGCCGCAGGACCAGGCATTGGCTATAGGCCGTTATGCCTGGCACGGCTGTTCGGCGGCTCGAATGCCCCCTTGCCGGGCCCCAAGGGGAAGATAGCTGGCACCACGCCATCCTTAGAAGCGCCTATGGGTAGGATGGGTTGAGCGAAGCGATACCCATGTTGTACCCCACTTATCTCTGTGGACCGCCGCCCCCTGATGGGTATCGCAGGCTCAACCCCTCCTACGCTCTGAGTGCGCTGCGGCTAACCCGGATATATAGGCAAAAAAAACCGCGGCCAAGGCCGCGGTTTTCGCTGCAACATCTAGCGGGCTTAGCCCTTGAGACGCAGCTTCTCCGGGTTGATCAGGAAGCGGGCCAGGGCCGGCAGCAGCCAGATCGCACCGATCATGTTCCACAGGAACATAAAGGTCAGCATCAGACCCATATCGGCCTGGAACTTGATCGCCGAGAAGATCCAGGTGGCCACCCCGATGGCCAGGCAGACGCCGGTGAACAGCACGGCCTTACCAGTGGACTTGAGGGTCTCGTAGTAGGCCTCCTGCAGGGACAGCCCCTGGCGCAGGAAGCTTTCCAGACGGCTGTAGATATAGATGCCGTAGTCGACACCGAT
>JBFHPI010000056.1:0-11649 GCA_041592855.1 Pseudomonas sp. | reverse complement strand
CCTACTACTGGGGCTGGGTCTCGCCGCTGGCCTGGGGCGCCTCGCTGCCGGTGTTCCTGATCACCGCCGCCAGCTACACCGTGCTGCGCCGCTGGGTACTGGTGCCGCGTGCGCGCCTGGCCTGAGGCCGTGATTCCCTCTCCCCGCTGGGGAGAGGGCCAGGGAGAAGGGCGGATGATCTACCCTCTGCCCAATCCCCTCTCCAGCCAAGGGAGAGGGTCGGGATAGTGCGGGAGCTCTCATGAAGATCGTCAGCAAAGACCGCTGGTTCGAGGTGCAGCATCTGGAAGATGGCGTACGCCTGATCCACGAGCCCTACGTGCGGCCCTTCTACCGCTGCAACCTGTGGCATATCAGTGGGCGCGAGCGCGATGTGTTGATCGACTCCGGCTCCGGCCTGGTCAGCCTGCGCGAGCAATTGCCCTGGCTGACCGACAAGCCGCTGCTGGCGGTGGCCAGCCACACCCACTTCGACCATATCGCCGGCCACCACGAGTTCGCCGAGCGTCTGTGTCATCCGGCCGAGGCCGATATCCTCGCCGCGCCGAATGGTGACAACACCCTGGCCGCGGCGTTTGTCGGCAACGAAATGTTCGAGGCCCATCCCGATTGCCCGTTGTGCTACGCCGAATACCGGGTAAAGGCCGCACCGGCCACCCGGCTGATCGAGGAGGGCGATGTGCTCGACCTCGGTGACCGCGTGCTGCAAGTGCTGCACACCCCCGGCCATTCGCCCGGCGGCATCAGCCTGTGGGAGGCCAGGACGCAGACGCTGTTTTCCGGCGACATTCTCTACGACGGCCCGCTGATCGAAGACGCCTACCACTCCAACCTGCAGGACTATGCCCGCAGCCTGGCCCGCTTGCGCGAACTGCCGGTACGCGTGGTGCATGGCGGGCATTTTCCGAGTTTTTCCGGCGAACGCATGCGCCGGTTGATTGGCGACTGGTTTGCCAGACACCCGCATTTACAACCCTAGGCTCTTGTCTTCCGAATCCGTTCAAGGTGATACATGACCGCCCAACTCTTTATCGATGGCCGCTGGCAACCCGCCACCTGCACCAGCCGCCTACCCGTATTCAATCCCAGCACCGGCGAGCAGATCGCCAGCGTGGCCTGCGCGTCGGCGGCAGATGTCGAGCTGGCGGTACAGGCGGCGCGACGCGCCTTGCCGGCCTGGAGCCTGCGCCCCTCACGTGAACGCGCCGACTACCTGCGCGCCTTCGCCGCAGAGATCGAGGCGCGCAGCCCGCAGCTGATCGCCTTGCAGATGCGCAACAGCGGCAAGCCGCGGCATGAGGCCGAGCTGGATATCAGCGATGCCATCGCCACCTTCGTTTATTACGCCGACCTGGCCGATGGCCTGGATGCCCGGCAGGACGCCGCCGTGGCGTTGCCGGACAGCAGCTACCAGTCATTCACCCGCCTGGAGCCGCTCGGCGTGGTCGGCCTGATCGTGCCGTGGAACTTCCCCCTGGTGACCAGCGCCTGGAAGCTCGCCCCGGCCCTGGCCGCGGGTTGCTGTGTGCTGCTTAAACCCTCGGAGCTGACCCCGCTGATCGAGCTGCAACTGGGCGAGATCGCCAGCGCCATCGATCTGCCGGCGGGGGTGTTCAACCTGCTGCCGGGCGATGCCGCCACCGGCGCTGCGCTGGTCAGCCATCCGCAGATCGCCAAGTTGTCCTTTACCGGCAGCAATGCGGTGGGGCGCAAGGTGATGCAGGCCGCTAGCGCCCGCACAATGCCGGTGGCCCTGGAGCTGGGCGGCAAGTCGCCGATTCTGCTGTTCGCCGACTGCGACCTGGATCAGGCGGTGCAATGGATCATCGCCGGCATCTGCTGGAACGCCGGGCAGATGTGCTCGGCCACCTCGCGCCTGCTGGTCGAGGACAGCATCGCCGACGCCCTGCTGGACAAGCTGGCCGCCGCCCTGGCCGCGCTCAAGGTCGGCGACCCGCACAGTGAAGGCTGCGAGATGGGGCCGATCACCAGCCAGGCGCAGCTGCACAAGGTGCTGGAGTATTTCGCCATCGCCGAACAGGAAGGCCTGCACTGCCTGAGTGGCGCGCGGCAACTGCCTGGGCCCGGCTGGTTTGTCGCGCCCACCCTGTACGCCGATGTGCCGGAAGACAGCCGTCTGTGGCGCGAGGAAATCTTCGGCCCGGTGCTCTGCAGCCGCCGCTTCAAGGATGAAGCAGATGCCATTGCGCAAGCCAATGACTGCGACTTTGCCCTGGCCGCCACCGTACTTAGCGCCGAGCGCAACCGCGCCCTGCGCGTGGCCGCAGCGCTGGAGGCCGGGCATGTATGGATCAACTCGGCCCAGGTGATCTACCCGCACACCTCCTGGGGCGGCGGCAAGGCCAGCGGTATTGGTCGCGAGCTGGGGCCCTGGGGCCTGGCGGCATTCCAGCAGGTCAAACATATCACCCTGCCCAGCGAGGCCTGCTAACAGGCCGTAGGGTGCGCTGTGCGCACCAAGAAAACCGTGCCGGTGCGCGCGGCGCACCCCAGATCCAGCAACCTATAACGGCGACATGGCTTTACCATGGCTGCACTCCTGCATGTGCCACCATGGAAGCCCCGCGTGACCCATCACTATGACCTGCTATTGCTCGGCGCCGGCCACGCGCACCTGGGCGTGCTGCGCCGTTGGGCTTTGGTCGAACGCCCACCCGGACGTATCGCCCTGCTCAGCCCCGGGCCGGCGGCCTGGTATTCCGGCATGCTGCCCGGCTTGCTGGCCGGGCGCCATCAGCCCGCAGACTGCCAGGTGGAGCTGCCGGCACTGTGCCGGGCTGCCAAGGTCGAGCTGATCCTCGCACCGGTGGCAGGCCTGTCCGCCGCCCAGCAGCGGGTGCAACTGGCCAATGGCCGCAGCCTGAGTGCCAGCTGGCTGTCGCTGAATATCGGCGCCCAGATCGCCACACCGCCCCAGCAGGGCGATGCCATGCAGCTATTGGCGGTCAAACCCTTCGCCGAATTCCTTGAAGGCTGGCAACGCTGGCAGGCCGAGCCGCAGCCCCTGGCCATTCTCGGCGGGGGTGCGGCGGGGGTCGAGCTGGCGCTGGCCCTGGCCGGCAAGGTGCCGCAGCTGTCGCTGTTCTGCGCCGGCCACCTGCTCGATGGCTTGTCTGCTGGCGTGCGCCTGCGCGCCCTGGGTCACCTGCGTCAGCGTGGCGTCTGGGTGCGTGAGGACTGTCCGATCAGCCGCATTCAGGACGACCATCTGCTCAGCGGCGACGAACCGGTCTGGCGCGGCCAGCGCCTGTTGCTGGCCAGCGGCGCTGCCGCCTGGCCCTGGCTGGCACACAGTGGTCTGGCGTGTGATGAACGGGGCTTCGTACTGGTCGCGCCGACCCTGCAGAGTTACAGCCAGCCGAGGATTTTTGCCACAGGTGACTGCGCCAGCCTGCCCGGCGCGCGCAAAAGCGGGGTGTACGCGGTGCGCCAAGGCCCGGTGCTGGCCGCCAACCTCAACGCGGCCCTGCGTGACCTGCCGCTCAGTCGCTACCATCCGCAGCGCCACAGCCTGGTACTGCTGGCTACCGGGGATGGCGGGGCACTGCTGGACTGGTATGGCCATAGCGCCGGCGGCCAGTTGTATGGGCGCTGGAAGGATTGGCTGGATAAGGGCTTTATTCGTCGCCATAGCCTCTAGCAGGACCTGACTGCGACCAAAGTGCCATGGCCTGAATGCCGCCTGAGTGCTCGAATCGGCGCTGACTCAAGCTGGCCGCCAGGAGTACCACGCGCTATGGTCTATAGAATTGACGCCACCGGCCGATTGCCTACGCAAGCACAGCTGTTATCCCGCCATGCCCTGGGCCAGTCCCACCGGCCAGCCGCAGCCCCTGACAACAGCGCACTGAGTATAAAAATAACGAGGTTGCTTATGCGCTCCGCGTTTATCCGCTACCCCAAGGCCTGCCTGCTGCACGCCCTGGGTCTGGCCGGCCTGATGGCGGCCTACCAGCAGAGCGAGCTGCCCTGGTTTGTCAGCATACCGTCCTTTCTCCTGCTGGCCCTGTGGCCCTGGCTCGGACCCTGGCAACGCCAGTACGACGCGGCCCCGGACAGTCAGGCCGAGCAGCCCGCCACCTTTGCCGAGCTGAGTCAGCAACTGTCGCGACACACCTGCCATAACGCCCTGTCCGCCGCCCAGGTGGCGCATACCGTGCAGCAGTTGGGCCTGCGCCTGCAATCGCAGCTCGATGCGGTGGAGCAGATCAACCAGGCCGCCGCCGCCATTACCCACACCGAGCAGGACAACGCCGCCCGCGCCACACAGACGCTGGAGGCCGCACAGCGGGTTCGCCACAACAGCGCCAGCGGTCAGCAGGAGCTGCAGCAGGCGATTGCCGCCATGCAGCAGCTGAGCACCCAGACCGCCGCCAGCCGTGAGCTGATCGACGGTTTGAGCAGCCGCACCGAACAGATCGAGTCGGTGACCCAGGTCATTCAATCCATTGCCAGCCAGACCAATCTGCTGGCCCTCAATGCAGCCATTGAGGCCGCCCGCGCCGGTGAGCTGGGGCGTGGCTTTGCCGTGGTCGCCGACGAGGTACGCAACCTCGCCGCGCGCACCAGCAGCGCGACCGAGGAAGTCGGCCAGATGGTCGCCGATATCCGCCAGCAGAGCCTGGCGGTAGTGGCGCATATCCAGCGTCAGGCCAGCCAGCTGGACCAGGCCGCCGAACAGGTGGCGCATACCGGCGAGCAGCTGCAGGGCATCACCGGGCTGGCCGAGGATGTGGCCGAACAGGTCGGTCAGATCAACAGCGGCACTGCGGAAAACCACCAACGCCTGGCCGAGCTTTCGGTGGCGGTGGGGCAATTGCGTGGCGATGTGCAGGACAGCACGGGCCAGACCCAGCAGCTCGGCACGGCCGCCGAACAGCTGGTGGGCCAGGCCGAAGCGGTCAGCGAACAGCTCGCCGAAGTCGGCCTGGACGATTACCACCAGCGCATCTATGACCTGGCGCGCCAGGGTGCGGCAAGGATCGCCGCGCAGTTCGAGGCGGATATCCAGGCCGGGCGCATCAGCGCCAGCGACCTGTTCGATCGCCGCTACCAGCCCATCGCCGGCAGCGAGCCGGCCAAATACAGCACCCGCTTCGACCGTTACGCCGACCAGGTTCTGCCGGCCATTCAGGAACCGCTGCTGAGCCAACACGAAGGCCTGGTGTTCGCCATCGCCTGCACCGCCGAAGGCTATGTGCCAACCCACAACAACGCCTTCAACCACCCGCCGTGCGGCAAGCCCGAGGTGGACCGCCTGAAGAGCCGCAGCAAGCGCCTGTTCAACGACCGCACCGGCATCCGCTGTGGCAGTCACCAGCAGCCGCTGCTGTTGCAGACCTATATGCGCGACACCGGCGAACTGATGCACGACCTGTCGGTACCGATCAGGGTGCAAGGCCGTCACTGGGGCGGACTGCGCCTGGGCTATAAGCCTGAGCCCTGAGCACACAGAACGACGATCAGCTCATCCAGTTCGGAGACGAAAAGATCGATACTGATAGGCCTGGACGGCCTGCTCGTCCATGCACCGCTGTCACCTTACTTTCCGCGCCACGATAAAGAGCTGCGCCTTGGCCGGTTGCCATTCGTAGTCAATGTCAAAACCGGCCCGGTTCAACATGGCCAGCAGCGCCTGCCTGTCGAAACGGCTCACCGCAGGGGCCAGCCCCAGGGCTTGCATGGCTGGAATCAGCAGCCGCCAATGACGCGCCAGTTCCGCGATCAGGGCTGTGCTGCTGACAAAGATACCGCCGGGCTTGAGCAGGTGAGCGACACGGACAATAGCCGCCTCGGTGTCTTCCAGTAAATGCAGTACATTGAGACCCAGCACCGCGTCAAAGCTGGCCACCGTCAATGCCGGATTATCCAGGGTGCCCTGCTCGAAACGGACATTGCTGATGCCGACCTGGCGCGCCTTGCCCTGGGCGATCGCCACCATCTGGGCGGACAGATCGGTCGCAAGAATCTGTCTGACATAGGGGGCGTGCACAAGGGCCGTACTCCCGGTACCGCAGCCAAATTCGAGCACGGACCAGTCGGGACGCAAGTAGCTCTGGGTGATCGCGAGCTTCTTCTGATAGCTCTGCTCGTCCCTGATCGGGCTTCTGGCGTAGCGTGGTGCCGCCTTATCCCAGAAGGCTTGTGAACGCTTCATGTACTTCTCCTTTTCTTTAGCCCGCAGCACTTGCAGGCCAACCGGGCGCGGCCTGCAAACGGCCCGGCAAGCCTAGTCGAGCCAAGGCAATACGCCAGGTAATGTTTAGTTAGAACAAAACCAAGCATGATAAAAATCAGATTTAAAGCACGCTTGAGCCTGTGCGAGCCTGTTGGCCATGACTACCCCCTATCTTTGCGCCCATTGTCGTTATGCCTCCCTGCAGCGGATGCGCGGCCTCGGCATGGGTCGGGTCAATCTACTGTTCCCGCTGATCCTCGCCTTCTGGGCCCTGTGGCACTGCCGCCATGCCCGCCCCCCGGATGCCCGGGCCTGCTAGCAAGCCCACGCTCAGCCAACCATTTCTCGCCGGATTGCCCCTGGCGATAGCCGCCGTACAAGGAATACCCCGATGAATGCCCCTGTCAGCCCCGTTGTCCCCGCCGCCGAGCGCGCGCCGTCCTACTATGCCGCCAGCCTCAATCAGGAAACCGACTACCCGAGCCTGCAGGGTGAGGTCAGTGTCGATGTGGTCATTATCGGCGGCGGCTTTACCGGCGTGGCCACGGCGGTTGAACTGGCCGAACGCGGCCTCAAGGTGGCCATAGTCGAAACCCACAAGATCGGCTGGGGTGCCACCGGGCGCAATGGCGGTCAGGTCACCGGCAGCCTGTCGGGCGACGCCGCCATGGCCAAGCAGATGCGCAAGACCCTGGGCGAGGAGGTCGATGACTTTATCTGGCACCTGCGCTGGCGCGGCCACCAGATCATCAAGAGCCGGGTGGAAAAGTACGGCATCCAGTGCGACCTCAAGCATGGCCATCTGCACGCGGCCATGAAAGCGGTCCATATGGACGAACTCAAGGCTTCCTATGACGAGGCCTTGCGCCGCGGCATGGGTGCAGAGGTCAGCCTGCTGGATGGCGCCGGGGTACGCGATCACCTGGCCAGCGACCTGTACTGTGGGGCGATCAAAAATACCCGCAATATGCACCTGCACCCGCTCAACCTGTGCATCGGCGAGGCCAAGGCGGCCGAAAGCCTGGGCGCGCTGATCTTCGAGCACTCCGAGGTGCTGGATATCATCCACGGCGCCAACCCGGCAGTGGTCACCGCGGGCGGGCGGATCAAGGCCAAGCAGGTACTGCTGGCCGGCGACGTGTACCACAAGCTGGAACGCAAGAAGCTCAAGGGCATGATCTTCCCGGCCATGGGCGGCATCGTCACCACCGCGCCACTGGGCGATCGGGCCAGGGAACTCAACCCCCAGGATCTGGCCGTCTACGACTGCCGCTTTGTCCTCGACTACTACCGCATGACCGCCGATGGACGTCTGCTGTTCGGCGGCGGCTGCAACTACTCCGGGCGTGACTCGCGGGATATCGCCGCCGAGCTGCGCCCCTGCATCGAAAGCACCTTCCCCCAGCTCAAGGGTGTGCAGATCGACTTCCAGTGGAGCTGCGCCATGGGCATCGTGATGAACCGCATCCCGCAGCTGGGCAAGCTCTCCGACAATGTCTGGTACTGCCAGGGCTACTCCGGCCACGGCATCGCCACCACCCATATCATGGGCGAGATCATGGCCAACGCCCTGACCGGCAGCCTCGGCCAGTTCGACACCTTCGCTGCCTGCAAGCATATCAAGGTGCCCCTCGGCGATCAGCTGGGCAACCCGATGCTGGCAGCAGGCATGTGGTACTACCAGATGCTGGAAAAGCTGCGCTAACCGGCTGTGCCCTGGACGGCGGCACAGCTAGGTGGTTGTCCACGGACTATTGGCGGGCGTAGGGTGGGTGGCGTTTTATGCCTCCACCGCTCGCCGATATCGCAGGCCTAACCCAGGCTCGGGTCTTGTACTTCGCTCGTCTGACTCGGCTCGCGCTCGCCGACAAAGGCCACCGGCGCTGAGCCGTCGGCGTTGAGCTGGAGGATACGCTGCGGCTGGCCGTTGTCCTTGAAGAACACCTGACCCAGCCCAGCCCCATTCCACAGGCGCTCGCCGGCGCGGCTGCGCTCCGGGATCAGCGGGCTGACGCGCATGCGACGGCGTTTGGTCAGCCAGTTGAGGGGTGACCAGGGGGCATAGAGCCAGCGGTTGAGGCGATCGAACCAGTCCAGCAGGCGGGGTGGAAACTCGTTCTTGATGCCACTGCTGGTGATCTGCCAGATGGTCGGACTGGCCCGGCGATGACGGATGCTCACCCGATAGACAAAGGAATAGTGCACATCACCGGAAAGGATCACGAAGTCCCCCGGGGTGCGCGAGTGGCGGAAGATATTCAGCATCACGCTGGCCGCGCCGCGATGAGCCATCCAGTTCTCCGCATCGACCAGCAGCGGGTGCCCGGCCAGGGTGAACAGCTTCTGGATGCCCTCGATCAACTTGACGCCGAACATTGGCGCCGGTGACACGATGATGCAGGCAGGGTGATCAATCAGCGCCTGCTGGAATTCGCACAGCGCCTCCCAGTCCATCAGCCCCGAAGGCCGCGACAGACGCCGCTCACTGCGCCAGCGACGGGTGCGGGTATCCAGCACCAGCAAGGCCGGGGTGGTGGGCAGGACATAGTGCCACTGCCGCCAGTGCAGCAGGGTGTCGATCAGCTTATCCTGGCCCAGTGGCTGCAGCTCACCGCTTGCCTGTGCAGGTTCCAGCCAGGCGGCAAACTGGTCCAGCACCGGGCTGAATACTCCCGGCTGGTTACCCCAGCCCTGACACAGCAGGTAGGCGAGCAGGGCGTTGCCGATAATGCGCTTGGAGAAAGGGTGACCGTAGGCGGTCTGCTCCCAGCGGGCGGACAGGTTCCAGTCGTCGGTGACGTCGTGGTCGTCGAAGATCATCAGGGTCGGCAGATGGGCCATGACTCGCGCCGCCTGCTCCAATCCCTGGCGAAAGCCCTCCAACTGCTGCCGCTCGGCCAGATAGCGCGGCCGTAGCTCAGGCGCCAATCCAGGCTCGGAATCGTCGAGCAGTGTCCAGGGCACGGGCGACCAGACCAGCAGGTACAGCGCGATCATCTCGGCAAAGGTCACCAGGTGGTTGTCGGCATTGCTGCTGGTGAAGATCGGTTTCTTCACCCCGCCAAAGAATTTGTCGCGCAGGGTCTGGTTGCTTTTCAGCTCCGGCAGCAATTCGTCACGCCGGTAATACCCCAGGGGCTCGCGATAGAGCGCACGGCTATCGGCCACCAGGCTACCCTCGAGGGTTTCGTCGAACAGCTCCAGGCGCTTGATCAGCTGGTGGATGGCACAGAGCATGGGGCCGGCCACATCATCGACATACACCTGATCACCGCTCATCAGCAGCAAGGCCGGACGCTGACAGGCATCGCCTGACTCAGCCAACAGCCGATCGGCACAGAGCAGGCCGTCGGGTGCCGGGTGATGGGGTTTGCGACAGGAGCCGTGGAGCAGCTGGTCGATCCGCGACTTGAGCACAAAGTCGGCCCGGGGCTGCCCCGGATACAGCAGATGCGCCGCCCAGTCGGCCATTCCTCGCGGCGCCTGCTGCTCGTCGAGAATCTGCAGATCGTAGGCAATCCGCACATCCTGGGGCAGCGCCTCGGGCAACGGCAGGTCGATCAGGTGCAGGATCGCATGTCGGCCCAGCGGCAGCTGTCGGCAGTGCCTATCCAGCGCCAATACCGATTCGGCGCCGCCCTCGGCCTGCAGGCACAGCTGCAATCGCAATGGTCGGCTGGCCACCAGCCACAGCACCAGGCGGGTCGGTTCCAGGCGGCGCAGCAGCGGCCCGGCCAGGACGTCGGGCAAATGATCGAAATGCATGGACGGCATCAGCATAATCCGTTCGATAGGCAAGACTGCCTATGGACAGTAGCCGACCCGCGCCGGTTCATCCGGCCGCCCGGCGCAGGCGCCCAAGGTCGAGAATCTCGATCTCGCCATAGGTCAGGCGCAGGATACCCTGGGCTTCCAGCTCCTTGAGAATCTGATTGGTGGTCTGCCGCGACAGCGCCAGCATCAGCGCCAGCTGCTCCTGGGCCAGGTGCAGCACGCGACGTGGTTCGCCCTCGCCGTAGTTCTCGGCCATCAGCAGCAGGCGCCGGGCCAGGCGCGGGGCAGCCGGCAGCAGGCTCATCTCCTCCAGGGCGATAAAGGCCAGGCGCAGTTTCTGGCTCATCAGCAAGGCAAAATCGCGCCAGTGCTGCGGTTGACGAGCGAGCAGGGCAAGCAGGCTGGCCTGGGGCAGCAGCAACAGGGTGCAGGGACCCTCGGCGAAGGCGTCGTGGGTACGCGGTTGGCCGTCGAACAGGGAAATCTCGCCAAACCAGTAGGGCGGTTCCACCAGGGTCAGCAAGGCTTCCTTGCCACTGGCACTGACGGCGCCGATGCGCATGGCACCATCCACCACCGCATACAGCCCACTGGGCTTGTCGCCGCGGCTGAACAGGCGCTGTCCGGCCTCCAGCCGTTGCACCCGGGCCATGCCCAGCAGGGCCTGCTGCAACTCGCCAGGCAGGCCGGCATACCAGTGGCCGGCAAGCAGCAGCGGATGATGACTGGAAGCCTCGGACATGCTCACTCCTGGGTAGGTGCGACGCTTTGTCGCTTAGCTGACAGAGTACGGACCGGGCCAGGGTCGATCATGCCTGCACCCTGTGTGCAGAGAGAACCACATCCATATGAAAACCCTGACTGATCACCTGGCCCAATATGCAGCCTATCACCGTGACCGGCGCAATATCGCCAGCCACTTTATCGGCATTCCCATGATTGTGCTGGCCGTGGCCGTGCTGCTGGCCCGCCCCGGCATCGAAGTGGCCGGGCTGTGGCTGTCACCGGCAACCCTGGTGGCCCTGGCGGCGGCGCTGTTCTACCTGCGCCTGGATCTACGCTTTGGCCTGCTGATGAGCGCTCTGCTGGGGCTTTGCCTGTGGGCGGCGGCCAGCCTGGCAGCCCAGACCACTGGCCTGTGGCTGGGCAGCGGTATCGGCCTGTTTGTGCTCGGCTGGATTATCCAGTTTGTCGGCCACTACTACGAAGGGCGCAAGCCGGCGTTTGTCGACGATGTCATGGGCCTGGTGATCGGCCCATTGTTTGTCGCCGCCGAAGCGGCCTTTCTCCTCGGCCTGCGCCGGGAAGTGGAGCAAGCGGTGGTGGAGCGGGCCGGTCCCACCTGCATCCGCGAAAAGAAAGCCACCGTCTGAGACCTGCCCGGCCCCGCGCACCGGCCCCGCCCTGTGCGCGGGGCCGGGCTGGCCTGCTCAGTACATCGCCATCCACTGGCTGGTCAGCGAGCGGGTATGGCGATACACGGTGATCGGGGCGAAAGGACGACCCGAGGCGCTGGCCAGGGCGCTGCTCTGGCTGTTGAGGTCGTTTAGCGCGGCCTTGAGGTATTCCCAGCGCACTTTCAGCTTGGCCAGTTCGCCATTGCCCTGCTGGGCGGCCAACTCTTCATCGACCTGGGGTACCAGCTTGCGCTCGTCCTGGCCCAGGTAGATATCGGT
>JBFHPI010000055.1:0-11864 GCA_041592855.1 Pseudomonas sp. | reverse complement strand
GCGCGCACCGGGGTCCAGTCGTTGCCCAGGCCGCCGGCGAATTTGGACAGCATGGCGTTGTCGTGGATGGCGCCGTAGATGCCCGACAGGTCATCCGGCACGGTGGTCAGGTAGCAGCTGGACAGTTGCGGACGCAGGGTGCCGGCGTTGAACAGGGTCGGGGTCGACGCCATGTAGTCGAAGCTGGAGAGCAGGTTGTAGAACTCGATGGCGCGCTCTTCCTTCTGCGGCTCTTCGATGGCCAGGCCCATGGCCACGCGCATAAAGAAGATCTGCGGCAGTTCGAAGCGCACGCCGTCCTTGTGGATAAAGTAGCGGTCGTACAGGGTCTGCAGGCCCAGGTAGGTGAACTGCTGATCGCGCTCATGGTCGAGGGCGGCGCCCAGCTTGGCCAGGTCGTAGTCCTTCAGCTTGGGATCGAGCAGCTCGAATTCCACGCCCTTTTCCACGTAGGCGGGCAGGGCCTTGGCATACAGCTCGGCCATTTCGTGGTGGGTGGCGCTGTCGGCCACGCCGAGGAACTTCAGGCCTTCGGCGCGGATGTTGTCCATCAGCAGGCGGGCGGTGACGTAGGAGTAGTTCGGCTCGCGCTCGACCAGGGTGCGGGCGGTCATCACCAGGGCGGTGTTGACGTCGCTCTGGGCTACACCGTCGTACAGGTTCTTCAGGGTTTCCTTCTGGATCAGTGCGCCATCCACTTCGGCCAGACCTTCGCAGGCCTCGGACACGATGGTGTGCAGGCGGCCCATATCCAGCGGCTGAACGCTGCCATCGGCGAGGGTGACGCGGATGCTCGGGTGCGGCTGGGCCACTTCACCGGCACTGGCGCTCTTGCGCTTGGCGGCCTGGGCTTCACGGTAGATCACGTAGTCGCGGGCGACCTTCTGCTCGCCGGCGCGCATCAGGGCCAGTTCGACCTGGTCCTGGATCTCTTCGATATGGATGGTGCCGCCGGACGGCATGCGACGCTTGAAGGTGGCGGTGACCTGTTCGGTCAGGCGGGCGACGGTGTCATGGATACGCGACGAGGCGGCAGCCGTGCCGCCCTCAACAGCGAGAAACGCCTTGGTGATGGCCACGGTGATCTTGTCGTCGGTGTAGGGGACGACTGTGCCGTTGCGCTTGATCACACGCAGCTGGCCGGGAGCGGTGGCGGCCAGGTTCTGGCCGGCCTCGGCCGCTTGCGGCGCAGTGCCTTGCGGGTTCTCGCGGGAGGTGTCGGTATGCATGAAAGTCTCCATGTTCTTTATTTATTGGTTGGACGCTTTTACTCGTCGATCACTGCGGCGAACTGCTGTTCATTCCATTTCAACAATGCCATGCGCACCGGATAAGCCGGGCGCACAGGGACTTGCAAACTGGGCAGGGAAGCTATGACTAAAGCGCCTCCCTGGCTCTAAAAGTCTAGTGCTGCTGGTAGGGCAGCACTACTAGATATTGTGGTGCTTTTTGTAAGGCGACCATGCTGTGGCTCGCGGCCTGCTGAGCGGCTGTGGCGCCGCTGCGAGGTGCTGAGGCCTTACAGCTGAGGCGATCTTTGAAGCGGTCATCTGCACTTTTTTAGTTCTCGGTCTGGACCTTTTAGCGGCAAATGTGCTGTGTCTGTTTCTGGGCAAAAACCCAATATATAGGTGTTTGCCGGGCTGGGGATACAAGATAGTGCGGTGCACGGGGGAAGGCAAGCCAGCAAGTTTATTCAGGCTGTGGATAAATCTGTGGGTTAACTTGGGGTAAGTTTCGCGAGGCCGCGTGATAGCTGGGGTTGTTAGGGTCATACCGTTCGTCGTCAGCGTTCGGTTTTTTTTCCTGATTTCTCCAGGTTTTTTAGCGTGTCACACAAACACAATATGTAGGATTTTTTCTTGATTGTTGGCCTGCTCTATGCAGGTGTGCTGCTCGGCTTTTCCGTGGTGATTCTGCCGTCCCTTGCCACGATGGCATTGCTACAATGCCCCACCTTTTATGCAGCCCTCGGGAGTGGTTCGTGGATCAGCAGGCGTGGCACATCCTTATTGTCGAAGATGATCAGCGTCTGGCCGAGCTGACCCGCGAGTACCTGCAGGGCAATGGCTTGAATGTCTCGGTGGAGGGCGATGGCGCCCGGGCGGCGACGCGCATCCTGGCCGAGCAGCCGGATCTGGTGATTCTCGACCTGATGCTGCCGGGCGAGGATGGCCTGAGCATCTGCCGCAAGGTGCGCGGCCAGTACGAGGGCCCGATTCTGATGCTGACCGCGCGCACCGACGACATGGATCAGGTGCTGGGCCTGGAAATGGGCGCCGACGATTACGTGTGCAAGCCGGTGCGCCCGCGGGTGTTGCTGGCGCGTATCCGCGCCCTGTTGCGTCGCCGTGAAGGCCCGGAACTGGGCGAGGCGCAGGAGCGCCGGCGCCTGCAGTTCGGCCCCCTGGTGATCGACAACGCCATGCGCGAGGCCTGGCTGGGTGAGCAGGGCATCGAATTGACCAGCGCCGAGTTCGACCTGCTCTGGCTGCTGGCGGCCAACGCCGGGCGCATTCTCTCGCGAGAGGAAATCTTCAATGCCCTGCGCGGCATCGAGTACGACGGCCAGGACCGCTCCATCGACGTGCGCATTTCCCGTATTCGGCCAAAAATCGGCGATGACCCCATGCACCCTCGCTTGATCAAGACCGTACGCAGCAAGGGCTATCTGTTTGTCGCCGAGGCGGCCATCGAGGCCCAATGAACTCCATCTTCCTGCGTATCTACGGCGGCATGCTGGCCGTACTGGTGCTGGTGGCGCTGTTGGGCGTGGGTGCCTTGCAATTGCTGAACGAGGTGCGCGTCGACCAGTACCGCGAACGCCTGGCCCAGGGCACCTTCCGTCTGATGGCGGACAACCTGGCGCCCATGGAGGATGTCGAGCGGCGCCGCGCCCTGGCTCTGTGGGGGCGACTGCTGGGGGTGCCCCTGGCGATTCGTCCGCTGGCCGAAGTGGAGCTGGACGGCGGTGCGCGCAACCGCCTCAAGCGCGGCCAGGTGCTGGTGCGTCAGAGTGGCGAGCATGGTGTCACGGTCTACAGCCAGTTTGCACACCAGTCGCCGCTGCTGCTGGTGGCCGAGGTGCAGCAGGTCAGCGAGCAGCTGGCCCGGGCCACAGTGTTTCTGCTGATCGACGAACTGGTGCGTCATCCCTGGGATGAACAACCGCGACGGTTGCGCGAACTCAAGGAGGGCAAGCAGTTCGGCTTCGACCTGCGCCTGCTGTGCCTGGAGCAGGCCGATCTCGACCCCGACCAGCGCCGCCGGGTCGATGAGGGCGACACGGTCATGGCCCTGGGCCGGGGGGGGGACAGCATCCATGTGTTCTCCGGCATCGTCGATACGCCCTGGGTGCTGGAACTCGGCCCGCTGTACCAGATGAACCCCTATCCGACCCAGTTGTTGCTGCTGATCACGGCCCTGGGCCTGAGCCTGATCGGGCTGATGGTCTACCTGCTGGTGCGGCCACTGGAGCAGCGTTTGCGCGACGTCGAAGGGGCCGCCACGCGCATCGCCAGCGGCCGCCTGGATGCCCGGGTGCCAGCCCGTGGCAGTGATTCGGTGGGGCGTCTGGCAGCAGCCTTCAATGCCATGGCCGAACACTTGCAGAGCTCCCTGAGCATGCAGCGCGAGTTGGTACGGGCCGTGTCCCATGAGTTGCGCACGCCGGTGGCGCGCCTGCGTTTCGGCCTGGAGATGATCAGTGACGCCGAGACCGAGGTGGCCCGGCGCAAGTATATGGAAGGCATGGACAGCGATATCCAGGACCTCGACAAACTGGTCGACGAAATGCTCACCTACGCACGCCTGGAGCAGGGTGCGCCGGCCCTGAATTTTCAGCCGGTGGATCTGCAGCAACTGGTCAGCCAGGTGGTCGAGGAGCTGGCACCGCTGCGCGCCGGGGTGCGCCTCGAACTGGGGCAGACCCTGGATGCTCTGGACGGCAGCGGCGCCTCTGTCGAGGCCGAGCTGCGTTATCTGCATCGCGCCCTGCAGAACCTGGTGAGCAATGCCCTGCGCCACGCCGAGTCACGGGTAAGGGTCAGCTATCAGGTTGGTCATTTGCGCTGTCGGGTGGATGTGGAAGACGATGGCCCGGGTGTACCGGAGGAGGCCTGGGAGCGCATCTTCAGCCCCTTCCTGCGCCTGGACGACAGCCGTACCCGCGCCTCCGGCGGCCACGGCCTGGGCCTGTCCATCGTGCGGCGGATCATCTATTGGCATGGCGGACGGGCGCAGATCAGCCGCAGCGAGAGCCTGGGTGGCGCGCGCTTCAGTCTGATCTGGCCGCGCAGGCAGGGCTGAGGCCGGGTCTGCAGCGTGCCGCTCCCCATACAGTCCGGGGCATCGTGTTGCTGCAGCGATGCCCCGGACTTATGGCGTCAGAGCAGGCGGGTTTATTCGCCGCGTACTTCGATCCGTCGACCGCTGGCGTGTTCGGCCTTGGGCAGTTCGATCCGCAGCACACCATTGTGGTAGTTGGCCGAGGCCTTCTCTGCCAGTACCGGTAGCGGCAGCGGGATGCTGCGATGAAAGCTGCCGAAAGCACATTGGCGTACGCGGTACTGGCCGCTGCTGGATTCCTGCTCGTAGTGTTTTTCGCCCTGGACTATGAGCATGTCATTGCGCACCTCGATATTCAGGTTGTGCTTGTCCAGGCCGGGCACTTCCAGGCGCACCACGAACTTGTCGGCGTCCTCGAACACATCGCCCGCCAGTAGCGCCCAGTTCGCCGAAGGAAAGTCGGCGAACTGGGCAGGTTCCGCCGGGGCCTTGCTCTTGGCCAGGGGGGTGAAGCGGGTCAGCGTGCCGCTGGTGCGCTCGCGCAGGTGGCGCCAGCCGTCGCTGAGCGAGTGCCAGGTGTCCTCCAGGCCTTGTTTCAGCTCATTGAGTTTGTCCATATCGATTGACCTCCAGGTTGCGTGCGGCCGCGCCTGGCATTTCGGCGCGACCGTCCGGGTGGTTCAGGCGACCTTGACCTCGATCTTGCGCGGCTGAGCGTGGGCGTGTTTGGGGATGCGCAGGTTGAGCACACCATCGCGAAACTGTGCATCAATCCGCGCGCTGTCCAGCTCACTGCTCAGGCTGAATGCCCGGCGGTAGCGCGACAGGCGCACCTCGGCATGAACCGCCTCCAGTTGCTCCGGGGTGTCCTGGACGATCTCGCCCTCGATCAGCAGGGTGTCGTTGTCGATGCGCAGTTCGAGCTTGTCCTTGGGCACGCCGGGCAGGTCGGCGATCAGCAGGATGCCGTCCCTGTCCTCGAATACATCCACCAGCGGCAGCAGCGTCCGGGCTTCATCGGGGCGTTCGCTACGGCTGACTGCCTGTTTGTCGTTCATGGCGATTCCTCCTTCCTCTGCATGGATTACTGAATGCTGATGCGTTTGGGTTGCGCCGCCTCATGCCGCGCCACCCTGATATGCAGCACGCCGTTGCGGTAGCGGGCTTCGACCTTGTCCGGATCGGCATCCTTGGCCAGGTTGACGGTGCGCTTGAAACGACCGGCAAAGCGCTCGTTGGCATACACCGAAAGGGTGCCGTTATCACCTGGCTTGGCGCTCTCGCGTTCACCGCTGATCGACAACAGGCCCTGGTCTAGCTGAACATCCAGCTTGGACGGATCCAGACCGGGGGCGAAGGCATAGACCTCAATGCTGGTCGGGGTGCTGCCGACGTTGATGGGGGGGAAGGCGCCGCTGGCCAGGGCGCGAATGCTGCCGGGCCGGCCGGCCTGGGCGAAGTCCTGCTGCAGCTCCCGTTGCAGCCGTTCGAGCTCGGCGAACAGGCCGCCGGGGAAGTTAAGTAGAGACTCGTACATCGCTGACCTCCTGTTGCAAATGGCTTCGATGGGGGTTCGCGGCGCGCAAAGGTGGGCCTTCAAGCACCGTTAGAAAAAATATGTTGGTGCTTTGGGGTGGGCTCAAGGGCACCCCTTAGAATTTTTTTGAATGCCTTATGCCGCAGGGGAATGGATACGGCGGTGTTGCCGTTGCTCCTGTCAGGTGCGCGTTATGCTCTCGGGAGAGGGGCGTCCAAGCCGGGCCGCGTCCTGTGCGAGAGCCTCGCCCGTCAGCTGGCGCCCACAGCAGATGCCGGGCGCCGCAGGCCGGGCGCGGTCGTGAGTTGCGCGATCACAGCAGCTCTGGCGCTGCCCGCCACAGGGGGCAGTCGAAGCGCAAAGGCAGTGGAGCGCTTAGAAAGGTGCTGGACACTCGAAGCGCAGGCGCTCACCCGTCTGCGGGTGGGTCAGGCTGAGTAGGCTGGCGTGCAGGCACAGCCGTGGGTAGGCGGCCAGGGCTTCGGGGTGGGCGTACAGGCCGTCGCCCAGCAGCGGGTGGCCGATGGACAGCATATGCACGCGCAGCTGGTGGGAGCGCCCGGTGATTGGAGTCAGTTCGACGCGGCAATGGTCGGCGTGACGCTCCAGCACCTTCCAGTAGGTCAGGGCATGCTTGCCCAATTCATGGTCGACCACATGGCGCGGTTTGGTTGGCGGGTCGTAGCGCAGCGGCAGGTCGATGCTGCCGCTGTCGGCCTCCGGTTGGCCCCAGCACAGGGCGGTATAGGCCTTCTCGGTTTCGCGGTCGTGGAACTGCCGCGACAGCTCGCGATGGCTGTCGGCATCCCGGGCCAGCACAATGATCCCCGAGGTCTCCCAGTCCAGGCGGTGGACGATACGCGCCTCCGGGTAGCCATTCTCCTGCAGCCGGGTCACCAGGCAGTCACGGTTGTCCTCGGCGCGGCCTGGCACCGAGAGCAGCAGGGTGGGCTTGTTGATCACCAGCAGGGCGGTGTCCTGGTGAAGGATTTCGATAGTCGACAGCGGCATGGGCGTTCCACAAATAGAAACGGCGGCCAGGGCCGCCGTCTCGGGCACTGCGTCGATCAACGATCGGGCAGGGTGATATTGAGTTCCAGAATGGAGCAGCTGCCCTGGTTTTCCAGGGCGACATGCACCTGATCCTGGTCGATATTGACGTACTTGCGGATCACCTCGACCAGTTCCTTCTGCAGGGCCGGCAGGTAGTCCGGCTGGCTGCGCTGGCCGCGCTCGTGGGCGACGATGATCTGCAGACGCTCTTTCGCGATGGACGCAGGGGTCTCCTTCTTGCGTTCACGAAAGAAGTCGAAAATGTTCATTAGCGTGCTCCAAACAGACGGTGCATGAGTCCTTTCTTCTGCACGTCAAGGAAGCGATGCGGCACTTCCTTGCCGAGCAGGCGGTCGACGGCGTCGCTGTAGGCCTGGCCCGCGTCGCTCTGGTCATCGAGGATCACCGGCACGCCCTGGTTGGAGGCCTTGAGCACCGCTTGCGACTCGGGGATGACGCCGAGCAGGCGGATGGCAAGGATTTCCTCGACATCTTCCACACCGAGCATTTCGCCCTTGGTCACGCGCTCCGGGTTATAGCGGGTCAGCAGCAGGTGTTCCTTGATCGGTTCCTCGCCCTTTTCGGCGCGGCGCGACTTGCTGGCCAGCAGGCCGAGCATGCGGTCGGAGTCGCGTACCGAGGAAACTTCCGGGTTGGTCACGACAATCGCCTCATCGGCAAAATACATGGCCAGGTGCGCGCCCTTCTCGATACCGGCCGGGGAGTCGCAGACCACGTATTCGAAGTTTTCGCGCAGCTCGTTGATGATCTTCTCGACGCCTTCCTGGGTCAGCGCGTCCTTGTCGCGGGTCTGGCTGGCGGCCAGCACGTAGAGGTTTTCCAGGCGCTTGTCCTTGATCAGGGCCTGGCTCAGGGTGGCTTCGCCGTTGACCACATTGACGAAGTCGTACACCACGCGGCGTTCGCAGCCCATGATCAGGTCGAGGTTACGCAGGCCGACGTCGAAGTCGACGATGACTGTCTTGTGCCCGCGCAGGGCGAGGCCGGTACCGATGGCAGCGCTGGTGGTGGTTTTGCCGACGCCACCCTTGCCGGACGTGACTACGAGGATCTTGGCCAAGGTGATTCACCCCAAAAAGTAAAGAAAATGCAGGTTCCGAGGCCTGGATTCAGGCTTCCGGATGCCCTGTTTGTATCCCTGAAAAAGTGCCGGCAGTATCCGTTAAAGGCGTTTGATGTTCAACACGTCACCCGACAGGCTGACATGCACCGCCTCGCCCCACAGCGGGTCGCGGCGCAGGTCTTCGGCGACCTTGTAGTGCCCGGCGATGGACAGCAGCTCCGCGCCCATCTGCTGGCAGAAAATCCGCGCCGCGCTGTTGCCCTTGACCCCGGCCAGGGCGCGGCCGCGCATGGGCGCATACACATGGATATTGCCGTCGGCGAGCAGTTCCGCGCCGGCGCTGACCGGGGCCAGCACGATCAGGTCGGCGCCTTGGGCATAGACCTGCTGACCGCCGCGCACCGGGCTGCTGATGATCTTGCTCGGGCGTAATTCCGGCTCGGCCGGTTTGGCCGGGACAACCGGGGCCGGCGCCAGGTCGATGGGGCGCTCGCGGGCGCCGGAAGGCGGCAGCACGGGCAGGTCCAGAGCCTCGGCGGCTTTGATATCGTCTTCGCGGCTGGCGCGTACGGCCAGGGTGCGCAGGCCGTGCTGGCGACACAGGGCCATGAGGGCGTTGAGGTCGAGCGTGCCTTCGCCTTCCGGCAGCTTGTCCAGGGCCAGCACCAGGGGGGTGTTGCTGAAGAAGGCGGGGGCCTGGGCGACCTTCTCGCCGAGCTGCTGGTCGAGGCGGGCGAGGTCGTTGTGCGCCAGCTCCATGACGGTGATGGCCAGCATGCTGCCCTTGAGTTGGAATACGGGGTCTTGGTCGAGGAGATCGGCTTGGCTCATGGTCTGCCTGGGCGGCCTTATCGCGGCTGGGGAAGTGACCGGGACTTATAGCGAGAACGCCGCCGCCCCGCAAGTTGTCGGGCGGGCAGGGGCGGGTACAGCCTGTTAGAATGCCGCGCTTTGTTAAATGTTCAGGCCTGTTTATGGATCGTCCGGTTTTCCGTGCTGCCTTTCTTCATCCGCGTTTCTGGCTGCTGTGGCTGGGGCTGGGCCTGCTGTGGCTGATCGCCCAGCTGCCGTACCGCGTGCTGCTGCTGCTGGGGCGCGGCCTGGGCGGTCTGATGTATCGCCTGGCTGGTTCGCGTCGGCGTATTGCTGCGCGCAACCTGGAGCTGTGTTTCCCGCAGATGCCTGCCGCCGAGCGTGAAGCCCTGCTCAAGGAAAATTTCGCTTCCACCGGCATCACCTTTTTCGAGATGGCCATTGCCTGGTGGTGGCCGGCCGCCCGTTTGCGCCGCCTGGGCACAATTGAAGGCTTGGAGTATCTGCGCCAGGCTGAAGCCGATGGTCAGGGCGTGATTCTGATGGCCCTGCACTTCACCACTCTGGAGGTGGGCGGTGGTCTGCTGGCGCTGCAGAAGGAGATGTACGGCATGTACCGCCCGCACAAGAACCCAGTGTTCGACTATATCCAGCGCAAGGGCCGCGAACAGCGTCTGCTCGGCGCCATCGAGCGGGATGATGTGCGCGGCATGCTCAAGCTGCTGCGTGCCGGCGGCGTGGTCTGGTATGCGCCGGATCAGGACTACGGGGCCCAGCGCAGCGTGTTCGTGCCGTTGTTTGGCGTGCCGGCGGCCACAGTCACCGCCACCAGCAAGTTTGCCCGTATGGGCCGGGCCAGGGTGGTTCCCTTTACCCAGCAGCGTCTGCCAAACGGGCAGGGTTACCGCCTGGTGATCCATCCGCCCCTGGCCGACTTCCCTGGCGAGAGCGAGGAGGCCGATTGTCTGCGCATCAACCAGTGGATCGAACAGGCCATCGGCGTCTGTCCAGAACAGTACCTGTGGGCCCATCGGCGCTTCAAGACCCGCCCCGAGGGCGAGGCCAGGCTTTATCGCAAGGCTTGAGGTGAATGCGCCAGTCGTTTGGCAGCTGTATCAAATAACTCTGTTTTATTGACGTGTGCGGTTCCGTGCCCGCCGGCCGGCCTCCTATACTGCGGGAAAACACTAGGCGGATCTTATGGCGCAACTGGCTTCTTCCGCTCAGCCTCTGACCGGGCTGATTCTTTCAGGCGGTGGTGCGCGGGCGGCCTATCAGGTCGGCGTGCTGGCGGCAATCGCCGACCTGCTGCCGGATGCGGCGCATAACCCTTTTCCGGTCATAGTCGGCACTTCGGCGGGCGCCATCAATGCGGTGGGCCTGGCCTGCGGCGCCATGCACTTTACCGAGTCGGTACGCCGCCTGACCGCGGTTTGGCAGGGCTTTCATACCCATCAGGTGTATCGCAGCGACTGGCCAGGCGTGCTGCGCCAGGCCACGCGCTTTATCGGCCACAGCCTGCTGGGGCTGGGCGGTGATATCCCGGTGGCGCTGCTGGACAGCTCCCCCCTGGCTACTTTGCTGGCCCGTGAACTGGACTTTTCCGGTATCGCTGCGGCCGTGCGTCATCGGCAGTTGCGGGCGGTGGCGGTAACGGCTTTCGGTTACGAAACGGGTCAGGCGGTGACCTTCTATCAGGGCCGCGCCACCATCGATCCCTGGTTTCGTCATCGCCGGGTCGGGGTGCCTACCCGACTGGGCCTGGCGCATCTGCTGGCCAGTGCCTCGATTCCCCTGGTGTTCCCGCCGGTGAAGATCAACCGCGA
Source organism: Pseudomonas sp. (assembly GCA_041592855.1). Classification (GTDB taxonomy): domain Bacteria; phylum Pseudomonadota; class Gammaproteobacteria; order Pseudomonadales; family Pseudomonadaceae; genus Aquipseudomonas. The sequence continues at coordinate 1,264 of JBFHPI010000055.1, read as the reverse complement.
GTATTTCGGCGACGGTGCCGTGCGCCAACCGGCGCCGATCAGCCCGGCCCTGCACCTGGGGGCCAGCCGGGTGCTGGTGGTGGGGGTCAGTGGCAATCCCAGCAGTGAAGCCCGTGCGGCAAGCGAGCAGCGGCCCCAGCACGTGCGACCGCCAACCCTGGCACAGATCAGCGGGCACATGCTCAACAGCACCTTTATCGACAATCTGGAAAGCGATATCGAACTGCTGGAGCGCCTCAATCAGATGAGTCGACTGATTCCTCCGGAGCAGCGCCCCAAGGGCCTGGGTCTGAACCCGGTGGACGTGCTGGTGATTGCCCCCAGCCAGCCCCTGGATGCGATTGCCGCGCGCCATCGGCATGAACTGCCACGCACCTTGCGTCTGTTTCTGCGTGGCCCGGGCGCGACCCGCTCCAGCGGCGCTGGGGTGCTGAGCTACCTGTTGTTCGAGCCCGGCTATTGCAATGAACTGATCGAGTTGGGTTATCAGGATGCCATGGCGCAGAAGGCGCGCCTGATCGAGTTTCTCTGCCTGAGCAGCCCGCCGGTGCCGACTGTCGTGCCGGTACCGGCTTAGGCGCTGTTGGCGTCTGTCTCTATCGCACAAAGGGCAGGCATAGGCCGGCCTGGTAGAGGCGGCTCTAGGTAGGGTGCGCTGTGCGCACCAGGCCTGGTAACGCAATGCCGGTGCGCACGGCGCACCCTACAGATCCAGCCCGGCCTATGTTCAGTGGAGCTGACCGAGCGCACAGGCTACTGGGACATTGCACATAAAAAAGCCGCTCCCTGGGGAGCGGCTTTTGACTGCCAAGCGAGCCGTCAGCCGCCCAGGTAGGCGCGGCGAACATCCTCGTTGGCCAGCAGGCTGGCGCCTGTGTCTTCCAGCACGATATGGCCGTGTTCCATTACATAGCCGCGATCGGCCAGCTTCAGCGCCTGGTTGGCGTTCTGCTCGACCAGGAAGATGGTCACGCCTTCGCTGCGCAGTTGCTGAATGATCTCGAAGATCTGCTGGATGATGATCGGCGCCAGGCCCAGGGACGGTTCGTCCAGCAACAGCAGCTTGGGGCGGCTCATCAGCGCACGGCCGATGGCAAGCATCTGCTGTTCGCCACCGGACATGGTGCCGGCACGCTGGTCGAAGCGTTCCTTGAGCCGCGGGAACAGCTGCAGCACATGCTCCATCTGCGCCGCGTTATCGGCCTTGCTGGCGAAGAAACCGCCCATGGCCAGGTTCTCCTCCACGGTCAGGCGCGAGAACACG
>JBFHPI010000054.1:0-11906 GCA_041592855.1 Pseudomonas sp. | reverse complement strand
ATGCCCGAATCCCGAATTCATGTAGGTGAGCCGTTGTGCGGCTGAGTTCTAATAATAGTTATCCGTACAAGTGTGCCAGCATTCCGGCGCCAGCTTAACAGAGCCTCCCTGGCCAGGTCCTGTTTTGCGACCTGGCTAACACTCAGCGAGGAACTTTGTTGCCCCGGACAGGTTCTCGGGGAGTAAAAGCGCTGTGCTAAGCTGCCTCCCTTTTTAACAGCGGAGCCTGAGTAATGAAAGCGCGCATTCAGTGGGCCGGTGAAGCCCTGTTTATCGGCGAGTCGGGTAGCGGCCATGCCGTGGTGATGGACGGCCCGCCCGAAGCGGGTGGCCGCAACCTGGGTGTGCGCCCCATGGAAATGGTGCTGATCGGCCTGGGCGGCTGCAGCAACTTCGATGTGGTCAGCATTCTGAAGAAATCCCGACAGGCGGTGGAAAGCTGTGAGGCCTTCCTCGAAGCCGAGCGCGCCAGCGAAGAGCCCAAGGTGTTCACCAAGATTCATCTGCACTTCGTGGTCAAGGGCCGTGGCCTGAAAGAGGCCCAGGTCAAGCGTGCGGTGGAGCTGTCGGCGGAGAAGTACTGCTCGGCCTCGATCATGCTTGGTCGGGGCGGCGTCGAGATCACCCATGACTACGAGATAGTCGAGCTGGCTTGACGGTCAGCAGGCTGCGGATCAGAGCGAAGAGGGCGCCCCTGGGGCGCCCTCTTGGTTTTTGTGCGGTGTTTAGATGCGGTAAGTGCTCTTGGTCATCACCTTCGACAGCAGGGTCATGCCGAACTTGACCGGCGCCGGGAAGCGCAGGCCGCCCGCTTCCAGAGCGCTGGTGGCGTGCTGCTCCTCATCCACGCGCATCTGTTCGAGAATGGCGCGGGACTTGCGGTCTGCCTCGGGGATCTGCTGCAGGTGTTCATCCAGGTGTTTGACCACCTGGTCCTCGGTGGCGGCGACAAAGCCCAGGCTGACCTTGTCGCTGATCAGCCCGGCCACGGCGCCAACGCCGAACGACAAACCATAGAACAGCGGGTTGAGCAGACTCGGCTGGCTGCCCAATTGGCGAATGCGCTGCTCGCACCAGGCCAGATGGTCGATCTCCTCGTCGGCGGCATGCTCCATGGCCTTGCGCACCTGAGGCAGCTTGGCGGTCAGGGCCTGGCCCTGATAGAGCGCCTGGGCACAGACTTCGCCGGTGTGGTTGATGCGCATCAGCCCGGCCACATGCTGGGCCTGTAGTGGGTCGAGTTCGGCCTCTGGTTCGACGATGGCCGGTGATGGACGAGTCGGCTGGCCGCTAAAGGGCAGCAGGGTGCGCAGGGCGGCATCGGCCTGCAATAGAGCGCGATCAAGCGGTGAGAAATGACGTTCGCTGGCCATGGGGACCTCCGGCGCGGAAAACCCGTGCAGTTTACTGCAAACCGCTGGGCAAGGTTTGATCAGGATCAGCCCGGCGGCCAGTGCATCTGGCGCTGACCCAGCACATGCATATGGATGTGATGCACGGTCTGCCCGCCCAGCTCATTGCAGTTCATCACCACGCGGAAGCCTTCCGCGCAGCCCTGCTCATTGGCCAGGCGCTGGGCGGTAAAGAGGATATGTCCGGCCAGGGCCTTGTCTGCCTCGCCCAGGTCATTGAGGGTGCTGATGTGTTTTTTCGGGATCACCAGAAAATGCACCGGCGCTTGCGGGCCGATATCGTGGAAGGCGATGACCTGATCATCTTCATAGAGCTTGCGCGCGGGGATGTCTCCGGCGACGATCTTGCAAAACAGACAGTCCATGGGCAGCCTCCTGGGCTGGTGGAAGTGATTCAAGTCTAGAGGACAGGGAGCCTGCGTGAAAAACGATATTCATGACCTGGGGTTGGTGCTCGATTCCAAGACCAAACTGATTCTGATCGAGTCCTGGGACGAGGCGCGGGTGTTGGAAACCCTGACCGGGCTGGCAATTCGTCGCGGTATCGGCCTGCAGGCCTGGTCCGCTACCGAAGGTCTGCGCCGTCTGAGTTTTGTCGACGGTCAGGCCGACAGCAGTACCCAGGAGCCGGAAGCAGCGCTCAAGCTGATCAAGGCCGATCCGCAGCCGACCCTCTATGTGCTGTGCGACCTGCACCCCTACCTGGCCGATAACCCCCGGCTGGTGCGTCTGCTCAAGGAGATTGCCATGGCCGAGGGGGCTGAAAAGCCCACCCTGATCCTGGTGTCCCATGTCCTCAACCTGCCGCCTGAGGTGCAGCGCTATGCTTCGCGCTTTAGCCTGGCGCTACCGTCCGAGGAGGAGTTGCTGTCCATCGTCCGGGATGAGGCGGCGGCCTGGAGTGCGCGCAACCGCAACGCCCGGGTGCGTACCGACAATCGCACCCTGCAGCAGGTGGTACAGAACCTGCGTGGCCTCAGTCATGGCGAGGCCCGGGCCCTGGCGCGCAATGTGATCTGCGACGACGGCGCAATCACCCAGGAAGATATCCCCGAGCTGAACAAGACCAAGTTCCAGCTGCTCAACCTCGACGGTGTGCTCAGTTTTGAATATGACACCGCGCGCTTCGCCGATGTCGGGGGGCTGCATAACCTCAAGCGCTGGCTGGGTGAACGCCAGGCGGCGTTTCTCGAGGGCAAATCCGCCGACATGCCCAAGGGCGTGCTGCTGGTGGGGGTGCAGGGCGGCGGCAAGAGCCTGGCGGCCAAGGCCGTGGCCGGGCTCTGGGGCTTGCCTCTGCTGCGTCTGGATTTTGCCTGCCTGTACAACAAGTTCTTTGGCGAAACCGAGCGTAATCTGCGCGAGGCCCTCAAGCTGGCCGAGCAGATGGCGCCCTGCGTGCTGTGGATGGATGAGGTCGAGAAGGGGCTGGCCACCGGCGACAACGACGGCGGGGTGAGCCAGCGGGTGCTAGGCACTTTGCTGACCTGGATGGCCGAGCGTCAGGCGCCCGTGTTTATGGTGGCCACCGCCAACGTGATCGCCCGCCTGCCGCCAGAGCTGGTGCGCAAGGGACGCTTCGACGAGCTGTTCTTTGTCGACTTGCCCGATGCCAGCGTGCGCGCCGATATCTTCCGTATCCATCTGGTGCGCCGCGAGCTACCTGCGGACGGCTTCGATCTGCCGCAATTGGCCGAGGCCAGCCAGGGCTTCACCGGTGCGGAGATCGAGCAGGTGGTGGTCAGTGCCCTGTATGCCGCCCAGGCCCGGCAACAGGCGGTGGATCAGACCATGCTGCTGCAGGGCATCCAGAGTACTTCGCCGCTGTCTGTGGTCATGGCTGAAGATCTGGATGCCCTGCGCGCCTGGGCGGCGGGGCGGACGGTTAGCGCCGGTTAGTGCACGCCGGACAGTCCCAGCAGCGCCGGTAGGGTAATGGCGGCCAGGATGGCGGCAACTATGACCCCCAGCCAGAGCCAGGCCAGTACCTTCACCGCCGTGCTGTTGGGCGGTGGAGGTGGCCCGTAGCGGTTGGCTTCGGTGTTGCCGGGGATGATAAACAGCAGCAGGGAGAACACCCCGCCCACCACCGGCACCAGGGTCAGCAACAACAGCCAGCCGTTCCAGCCGATATCGTGCAGGCGCTGCACACCGAACATGATGCCGACCACCATGGCGCCAATGCCCAGCACAGCTATCAGAATGCCGCCGAGCAGCTCTGATACAGCCATTAGGCCGGCGGCGATACCGAACAATGGCAGGCAAGCCAGTACCATTACCATGGACCAGGCCAGATAGCGCAGGCGGCCGATGCGCCCGTGAATGCCGAGGGGCTTGAGCTCGCCAAACTGCGGCAGGTCTTCTGTCACGCTGGCCTTGGGCGAGCTGTAGGGGCTGGCTGCCGGTTCGGCCTGAGTGCTGGCGCTGGGTGCGCTGGTGGCGAGCATGGCCTGGCGGGCCAGAAATTTCTCGACGATGATGCCACAGGCCACGCACTCTGCTGCCTTAGCCTGTCTATGGCCGCATTTGGGGCAGTTCATCTGCGAGGCGTCAGGCTGTTGCGCCACGTTCACTGTCGCGGCAATTTGTTCGTCGGTTGCCACCAGGGCCAGGTTGCTCGTGCCGTCCTGTTCCTTGCGCACCTTGGCACCGGCCCGCTGCAGCGCGCTGAGGTATTGATCTGCCTCGCTTTCGCTGAGATTGCGCTTGATCTCGATGGCACTGCCGCTAAACAGGGCTTCAATCTTGGCGCTGTCACTCTTGAACAGGCGCGCCAGGTTGTCCTTGACGGTCTCCAGCACCATATCCGGCATCAATTCGCCGTTGAAGACAATCTTGAAACGGGCTTGGCTCATATCGGCTTCCTTGTCAGGTCGCAATCGGCTGATGGCTACAGACTAGCTGGCCCGGCGACTAGTCAACAAGCGAGCGCTGGGCAAAGGCTGCCCTGCATCACACTCCTGTCGGGGCGGCTCGCTTTAGCGCGCCCAGCGCTGCTGCAGCTGGGTTGTACGTGCCAAGGCCGTGCGGTATTCCTGATCCAGGCGCTGCACCAGTTCGGCGACGCTGGGCAGATCTTCGATTACGCCAACGCCCTGGCCTGCGGACCACACGGTTTTCCAGGCCTTGGCTTCCTCATCCATTGGCTTGAGCTTTTCGCCGTAATTGACCTCGCCCTTGTTCTGCAATTGCTTGAGGTCATAGCCGGCCTGCTCCAGGCTCTGGCGCATAAAGCTGGCCGGCACGCCTGAGACCGCTGGGGTATGGATGATATCGGCGGCCTGGGCATCGAGAAGCATCTGCTTGTAAGCGGCAGAGGCGGCATTTTCCTGGGTGGCGATCAGGCGGGTGCCCATATAGGCCAGGTCCGCCCCCAGCAGTTGGGCAGCCAGCACCTCGTGGCCCTGATTGAGGCAACCGGCCAGCAGCAGGGTCTTGTCGAAGAACTGACGGATCTCGGCCAGCAGGGCAAAGGGGCTCCAGGTGCCGGCATGGCCACCGGCTCCCGCAGCCACGGCGATCAGGCCGTCGACACCGGCCTCGGCGGCTTTCTCGGCGTGGCGACGGGTGGTGACATCATGGAACACCAGGCCGCCGTAACTGTGCACCGCATCCACCACTTCCTTGACTGCCCCCAGGCTGGTAATCACCAGCGGTACCCGGTGCTCCACGCAGAGGGCCAGGTCTGCCTGCAGGCGCGGGTTGCTGCCGTGCACGATCAGGTTGACCGCATAGGGCGCACACTGCGGATCCAGCCCCACCTCGATTTCTTCCAGCCAGGCTTTGAAACCGCTGCTTTCACGCTGATTGAGGGCGGGGAAACTGCCGACTATGCCGCTGCGGCAGCAGGCCAGCACCAGCTGCGGGTTGGACACCAGAAACATCGGAGCAGCGACCACTGGCAGACGCAGGCGTTGTTCGAGCAGGGCAGGCAGGGACATGGGCAATCCTCTTGTTGCATCGGGTTAGAAGGGGCGTACCACCACCAGGATGACAATCCCCAGCAGGGCCAGCACCGGGGCTTCATTGAACCAGCGATAGAACACATGGCTGCGCTGGTTCTCGCCACGGGCAAAGGCCTTGAGCTGGCTGCCGCAGATAAACTGATAAATCACCAGCAGCAGCACCAGGGCGAGCTTGGCGTGCATCCAGCCCTGGCTGAAGTAATAGCTCGGGTTAAGACTGATCAGCCACAGGCCCAGGCCCAGGGTGGCAATCAGTGAAGGCCACATAATGCCGCGGTACAGTTTGCGCTCCATCACGCAGAACCGTTCCCGGCTGACTTCGTCCGTGCTCATGGCGTGATAGACGAATAGCCGTGGCAGGTAAAACAGGCCGGCGAACCAGCAGACCATGGCGATGATGTGCAGGGCCTTGAGCCACAGATAGAGCATGTCAGGCACTCATTGGGGGAAATTGCCCCGATAGTAGAGCTCAGGACGCGGTCCGTCATCACTGGCGGTTGGCCCCTGGCCGAAGCGGCTTTATCATCGGCAGCTTTCCAATGCGTTGCAGACAAGGGGCAAGTGATGATCAAGGTCGGAATCGTCGGCGGCACGGGCTATACCGGTGTCGAACTGTTGCGTCTGCTGGCGCAGCACCCCCAGGCCCAGGTCGAGGTCATCACCTCGCGCTCCGAGGCCGGTGTGCGGGTCGACGAGATGTACCCGAACCTGCGCGGTCATTACGATCGGCTGGCTTTCAGCGTGCCGGATGTAGCCACCCTGGGTGCCTGTGATGTGGTGTTCTTCGCCACCCCCCATGGCGTGGCCCATGCTCTGGCCGGCGAGCTGCTGGCGGCCGGCACCAAGGTCATCGACCTGTCCGCCGACTTCCGCCTGCAGGACGCCGAGGAGTGGGGCAAGTGGTACGGCCAGCCCCATGGCGCCCCCGAGTTGCTGCCTGAGGCAGTGTACGGTTTGCCTGAGGTCAATCGTGAGGCGATCAAACAGGCGCGCCTGATTGCCGTGCCAGGTTGCTACCCAACCGCCACCCAGCTGGGCTTTATTCCGCTGCTGGAGGCTGGCCTGGCCGATGCGTCGAGCCTGATCGCCGACTGCAAGTCCGGGGTCAGTGGTGCCGGCCGCGGCGCCAGCGTCGGCTCATTGTTCAGTGAAGCCGGCGAGAGCATGAAGGCCTATGGGGTCAAGGGCCATCGTCATCTGCCGGAAATCCGCCAGGGCCTGCGTCGCGCCGCCGGGCGTGAGGTGGGGCTGACCTTTGTGCCGCACCTGACCCCGATGATTCGCGGTATTCATGCCACCCTCTACACGACAGTGGCGGATCGTTCGGTGGATCTGCAGGCGCTGTTCGAGCAGCGCTATGCCAATGAGCCGTTCGTTGATGTGATGCCGGCCGGCAGCCATCCGGAAACCCGCAGCGTGCGCGGTGCCAACGTCTGCCGTATCGCCGTGCACCGGCCCCAGGATGGAGATCTGGTGGTGGTGCTGTCGGTGATCGATAACCTGGTCAAGGGTGCTTCCGGTCAGGCGGTGCAAAATATGAATATCCTCTTCGGCCTTGATGAGCGTCTGGGCTTGTCCCACGCGGCATTGTTGCCCTGATGGGCGGCTGGGAGGTTAGGCCAGCCGATCCGGGGCGAACCCGGCGTCTGGTGTTGCTCTGGCTGCTGGTGCTGGCTGCCATTCCTTTGGCCTTTTATGCCGGGCGCTACTGGCAGGTCTACAGCGTGGCACAGCAGGTGGCGACGGATTCGTCGGAAGGGGTACGGGTTGCCGAGTTGGAAGGCCAGCTGGAGCGCTTGCGCCAGCGTCTGGCGGTACTCAGCAGTGGTGAGAAGGTCAGCCAGCAAGCCAATGAACAAAGCCGCCTGACCATCAAGTTGCTGGAGGAGCAGATCTACAAGCAGCAGCAGGATCTGGCCTTCTATAAGGGGGTGTTGGCCCCGGCCAGTCGCCGTGAAGGGCTGCGTGTACGCACCTTTGAGGTGCAGGCCACGGACAGGCCTGGGGTTTTCCGCTACAAGATACTGCTGAGTCGTGTGGGCAAGGGCGACACGCCCCTAGCGGGTCAACTGCAGGTGAGTCTGGTCGGGCAGCAGGCTGGGGTTGAGCAGACCCTGGAGCTGGCATCGCTGACGCAGGGGCTGGCGGAGGCTCTGGCTGAACCGTCGATTGCTTTTGCGTTCAAGCATTTTCAGGCGATTCCTGAGGGGGGGCGTTTTGCCGAGCTGCAGTTGCCCGAGGGTTTTGTTCCGCGTGAGATCAGGGTGCGCGCCCATGTCGAGGGTGAGAAGCCCGTACTGCGCACATTCAAATGGAACAACGAGGAGTAAGCCGTCCCTATGTGGAATAAAGACAAAAGCAAAGCCGATCTGCAGCGCTTCAGTGGCAAGACCAGCCTGGTGGCAGTGGGCGCCGAATTGCAGGGCAACCTGCGCTTTCAGGGGGCCGTACAGGTTGATGGCAAGGTCAGTGGCAATCTGCTGACGACTGAAGGCATGGTCCGGGTCAGCGCCCAGGGGCAGGTTGAAGGTGAGATCCGTGCCCCCCATATAGTGATAGACGGTGAGGTGATCGGCGATGTGCATGCCAGTGTCCATCTGGAGCTGGGGGCTCGTGCGCGGGTGCGTGGCAATCTCTACTATGGGCTGATGGAAATGGCCATGGGGGCGCAGATCGAGGGGCGCCTGTGCCACTTGCAGGATGAGCCTCGACCGTTGGAGCTGCCCGAAAGTCTCGATCCAGCAGAATAGTTGACCGCTTTTCTCGGACAAGCGGATAATGTCTGCCATTACGCAGTATGGCGCCTGGCGCCGGGAGTAACCCAATGAGTGTCGAAACCTTCACCCCTACAGCCCTGATTTTCACTCAGGGCGCTGCGAGCAAGGTGAAGAGCCTGGTCGAAGAAGAAGGCAATCCGCGCCTGAAACTCCGTGTCTTCGTGACCGGGGGCGGCTGCTCTGGCTTTCAATATGGCTTCACTTTCGATGAGGACGTGGCCGAGGACGATACCCTGGTCGAGCGTGAGGGCGTCAGCCTGGTCGTCGACCCCATGAGCTTCCAGTACCTGGCGGGTGCCGAAGTGGACTATCAGGAAGGCCTTGAGGGCTCCCGTTTTGTGATCAAGAACCCCAATGCCACCACCACCTGCGGTTGTGGTTCGTCCTTCTCGATTTGATCGCTTCGTGCAAACCAAGCGCCGCGCTATCTGCGTGGCGTTTTTGTTTGTACTCAAGCCGGATAGATTGCCCCCAGCACCCGCAGACCCTCAGCCCCCGTAACACTGGGGCGGTTGCCGGGGATGCCTTCCAGGCAGCAGTGAGCCAGCCAGGCGAAGGCCATGGCTTCTACCCAGTCGGCGGGCACGCCATGGGCATCGGTGCTGCTGACCTGGGCTTCTGGCATAAGCGCGCTCAGACGCCGCATCAGCTGCAGGTTGCGCGCCCCGCCGCCACAGACCAGTAGTTCCTGAGTATCCGTTTGGGCGCGACGCAGAGCGTCGATACAGCTTATTGCCGTCAGCTCCAGCAGGCTGGCCTGAACGTCCGCAGGCGAATAGCTGGGTAGCTTGCTTAGGTGCTGATCCAGCCAGTTCAGATTGAACAGCTCTCGACCTGTGCTCTTGGGCCCTGTGCTTTGGAAATAGGGTGTGCTGAGTAATGCCTGCAGCAGTTCGGACTGTACCTGGCCGCTGGAGGCCCACTTGCCATCTCTGTCGTAACTCAGTCCTTGATGACGCTGTATCCAGGCATCCATTAGCGCATTGCCAGGGCCGCAGTCGAAGCCTTGTATGGGCTGACCTGGGGTCAGTAGGCTGAGATTGCTGAAGCCACCGATATTCAGAACACCCCGAGGCTGATCGGGGCGGGCGAACAGGGCGTCATGGAAGGCGGGCACCAGTGGGGCACCCTGGCCACCAGCCGCCAGGTCCCGGCGGCGAAAGTCCGCCACCACGCTGATACTGGTCAGTTCGGCGAGCAGCGCCGGATTACCGATCTGAATGGTGAAGCCACGGTCCGGTTCGTGGCGTACGGTCTGTCCGTGGCTGCCTATGGCGCGAATCGCTGTAGCCGTGAGGTCTTGTTCCCGCAGCAACTCTTTGATGCCCTCGGCAGCCAGCCGTGTCCAGTGTTGCTCGGCAATTGCTGCGCATGCCAGTTCATCCGGCCCGGACGAACAAAGTCTCAGGAGTGTATCGCGCAGTTCCTCCGGCATGGGGAGGAACCGGGTTGCGAGTAGGGTGCAGTGCTCGGTCTGGTCGATCAGGGCAATGTCCAGACCGTCTAGGCTGGTTCCAGACATTAGCCCAATGTATAGAGGCATGGTTTAGCGCTGGTTAAGTGCGAGCAGGGTCGAGCGTTCCTGATCCATCTGCGCCATCAGCGGCTTGCTCAGCTGCATAAAGCGCTGCTTCTCGCCTGCAGCGATGGGATCAGCCATGGGCAATTTCTGGCTGAGCGGGTCGACGTGCACGCCGTTGACCTGGAACTCATAGTGCAGGTGCGGCCCCGTGGAGAGGCCGGTGGTGCCGATGTAGCCAATGATCTGTCCCTGCTTGACGTTGGCACCATTGCGGATGCCCTTGGCAAAGCCCTGCATATGCGCATACAGGGTGCGGTAACGTTGACCATGCTGGATGATCACGGTGTTGCCATAACCGCCATGGCGTCCTGCCAGACTGATACGACCATCACCGGCCGCTTTGATCGGTGTGCCGCGGGGCGCAGCGTAGTCGACACCTTTATGGGCGCGGATCTTGTTCAAAATAGGGTGCTTGCGACCAGTAGAGAAGCGGGAGCTGATGCGGGCGAAGTCCACCGGTGTGCGGATAAAGGCCTTGCGCATGCTTTCGCCGTTGGCATTGTAGTAACTGGTGCTGCCCTGCTTGTTGGTGTAACGCACCGCGGTATAAGTTTTGCCGCGGTTGGTGAAACGGGCGGAAAGGATGGCGCCAGTGCCGACCTGCTTGTCGCCGACCATTTTCTTTTCGTAAATCAGCTCGAACTCGTCGCCTTCACGAATATCCATGGCGAAATCGATGTCGTAGCCAAAGATATTCGCCAGATCCATGGTCAGACCATGGCTCAGGCCGGCGCGCTTGGCCGAAAGGAACAGCGAGCTTCTGATCGTGCCATAGGTGTAGGCCTGCTGGACATCCGGTTTGACCAGCTCGCGTTTGAATTCGTAACCCTTGGCGCCACGGTTCAGGGTCAGGCTTTCCAGGTCGCTGAGCTTGGTGTGCATGGCCTGCAACTGGCCATTCTCGTCCAGCTCGAAGTCCAGAGTCTGGCCCACTTTAAGGCGCGTGAACTGCTTGGCTTCTTTGCTGCTGCCCAGTACTTCATGCAGAACTGTGGGGGAAAGGCCGACTTTACTGAACAGGGTAGACAGGGTGTCGCCACTGGCGACGGTCAGGCTGCGCTGCCTCGGGGCTTCCTCGATGTTTGCGCTGGCAGTCGGCGAAGTGCTGGAGGGGCCTTCAATCTGGGCAAATGGGGATTCGCCTTGCTGTGCGGTGGTGCGCTGCTCTTTCAGGTCGCTGGGCTCAAGTGACAGGACTTCTGTGGTGCCATCTAAGTCGAGATCGATGTAAGTTTTTTGTGCTTCAACTTCGCGGGTGGGAAAAACCAGAAGGGCCAGGCTGAGCAGGGCGGCAACCCCGCTGGCAGCCAGGATGTGGCCTTTGGGGTAGAGTGGCGGCGCTTTAGTTGGAGAGGTCATAGGCGTCTTTTTGGCTTTAAAAATGAATGAAAATAAATAAAGAAAATGATGAATATGCAGTAACTGTATAAAATATAACCAAATCGTGTCTTAGGCAACCCTGCTTGTCGCGGGGTTGCCTTAGGCCGGTCTCTGCGTGGCTCGAAGCTTGTGCTTTGTCTGCGATCTTGTATGGTTGGTTCCCTTTGGCTTTTGAGTGGTTGTGAGTCCTGAGATGAAGTCGGTTGAAGAGCAGTTGGCGCTGATCAAGCGCGGTGCAGAGGAAGTTCTGGTTGAGGCTGAGCTGATCGAGAAGCTCAAGCGGGGGCAGCCGCTGCGGATCAAGGCAGGCTTCGATCCGACTGCGCCGGATCTGCATCTCGGACACACCGTGCTTATAAATAAGCTGCGCCAGTTTCAAGAGCTGGGTCATCAGGTGATCTTTCTGATCGGCGACTTCACCGGCATGATAGGTGACCCCAGCGGCAAGAGCGCCACGCGCCCACCACTGACGCGGGAACAGGTTTTGGAAAATGCCGAAACCTATAAGGCGCAGGTTTTCAAGATTCTCGACCCGGCAAAGACCGAGGTGGCCTTCAACTCCACCTGGATGGACCAGATGGGGCCAGCCGATTTCATTCGCCTGACCTCGCAGTACACCGTGGCGCGCATGCTGGAGCGTGATGACTTCAGCAAGCGCTACTCGACCAATCAGCCGATTGCCATTCATGAGTTCCTTTACCCGTTGGTCCAGGGTTATGACTCGGTTGCGTTGCGTGCGGATGTCGAACTGGGTGGTACCGATCAGAAGTTCAACCTGCTGATGGGGCGT
>JBFHPI010000053.1:0-11909 GCA_041592855.1 Pseudomonas sp. | reverse complement strand
TCCAAGCGTCTTGGTGTTGGTTTCCAGGGGCGCTGGACGATAACTGATCATACTCAAGTGTTCGCCGAAGTAGCCCGCGAGAAAGAGTATGAGGATGATACTAGGGAGGTGAATATCGCCCTTAATAGTTTGCCGAGTATCGATTTCACCTTGCAGGGCTATACGCCGGATGATCGCTTGGATCGCCTCAGCATCGGTTTCAGCCAGCGCCTGGCTGCTGGCCTGGCATTGCACGGGGCATATAGCTTGCGCAAGGGCGAGGACGATAAGCAGCAGGGTGTGAACCTGTCCTTGGTTTGGGATATGTAAAGACTCTTCTTATGCTAGCTGTTGGGCTCGCTCAGCCCATGTCAGTGCTTTCTGCTCGTAAATCGAAACCCAGCAGGTCGCCAATGCCTGTTGGGTTTCGATCCGTTCAGCTCCAGCTCTTGTGTCTGCCTGCTGGCGCGAGGAGGAGGCGCTGCCGTCCTTAAAGGAGTAAACTGCGCGCGATTTTCTCTTCCTGCCCGGAGTCGTCCATGTCCCGCGTTACTCTCAGTCGCTACCTGATCGAACAGACCCGCAGCCACAATACCCCGGCCGATTTGCGTTTTTTGATCGAAGTGGTGGCCCGTGCCTGCAAGGCGATCAGTCATCAGGTTTCCAAGGGCGCCCTGGGCGGTGTGCTCGGCAGCCTGGATAGCGAGAACGTGCAGGGCGAGGTGCAGAAGAAACTCGACGTGCTGTCCAACGAGATCCTGCTGGAGGCCAACGAGTGGGGCGGTCACCTGGCCGGCATGGCCTCCGAGGAAATGGACAACGCCTACCAGATCCCCGGCAAATACCCGAAAGGCGCCTACCTGCTGGTGTTCGACCCGCTGGACGGTTCCAGCAATATCGATGTCAACGTCTCGGTGGGCACCATCTTCTCGGTGCTGCGCTGCCCGGACCGCAATGGCGAAACCGGTGACCTGGGCGAGGACGCCTTCCTCCAGCCGGGTACCGAGCAGGTCGCCGCCGGCTACGCCATCTACGGCCCGCAGACCATGCTGATGCTGACCCTGGGTCAGGGTGTGATCGGCTTTACCCTGGACCGCGAGCTGGGCTCCTTCGTGATGACTCACGAAAATATCAAGGTGCCGGAGGCAACCAAGGAATTCGCCATCAACATGTCCAACCAGCGTCACTGGGAGGCCCCGGTGCAGCGCTATGTCTCCGAGCTGCTGGCCGGCGAGACCGGGCCGCTGGGCAAGAACTACAACATGCGCTGGATCGCCTCCATGGTCGCCGATGTGCATCGCATCCTCACTCGCGGCGGCATCTTTATGTACCCCCGCGATGCCCGCGAGCCGGACAAGGCCGGCAAGCTGCGTCTGATGTACGAGGCCAACCCGATGTCGATGATCATCGAACAGGCCGGCGGTGTGGCCACCAATGGCGTACAGCGCATCCTCGATATCCAGCCCGAGTCCTTGCACCAGCGTGTGCCGGTCTTCCTTGGCTCCAAGGAAGAAGTGCTGCGCATCACTGCCTACCACCGAGGCTGAGCCATGCAGCCCTGGCAGCCTCTGCTCGACTGGTGGTTCGGTCCGCCGGCTACGGCCGGCGAGGTGGCGGCAGAGCGCCATGGCCTGTGGTTTGGCAAGCGCGACAGCCAGGATCGTGAGGCCCGCGAGCGGTTCGCGCCTCTTGTGGAACAGGCCCTGGCCGGTGAGCTGCACAGCTGGCAGGTCGAGGCCGAGGGCTGGCTGGGGCATATTCTGCTGCTCGATCAGCTGCCGCGCATGATCTTTCGCGACACGCCGCGGGCCTTTGCCGGTGATGCCCCGGCCCAGGTGCTGGTGCAGCAGGGCCTGGCCCAGGGCTGGGAACAGCAGCTGGCGCCGATCCAGCGAGTGTTTGTCTATCTGGTGCTGGAGCATGCCGAAGATCTGGCCCTGCAGGATCAGGCCGTGGCCCGCTTCGAGGCGCTGCTGGCCCAGGCCGATGCCGGCGAGCGCGAGCTTTTCGCCGGCTTTCTTGATTACGCCGAGCAGCATCAGCGGGTGATCGCCCGCTTTGCGCGTTTTCCCCACCGCAACCTTATTCTTGGCCGCGAGTCTACGGATCAGGAGGTGCAGTTTCTGCAGCAACCCGGTTCGCGCTTCTGATCTGCCGCGCACGCTGCGTGAGTCTGTGCCAAGCTGATTTTTCCAATTTCTGAGGAGTCCTCTATGTCTCTGCGCACCCTTGCCCTGTTGCTGTGCTGCCTGACGCTGGCCGCCTGCGGCAAGATCAATCAGGAAAACTACGCCAAGCTCAAGCCCGGCATGACCAAGGCTGAAGTCGAAGGCCTGCTCGGCGGCCCCGCCGAGTGCGCGGGTGCTCTGGGTATGTCCAGCTGCACCTGGGGCGACGAGCAGCGCTTTATCAGCGTGCAGTACGCCGGCGACAAGGTGCTGATGTTTTCCGGTAAAGGGCTCAAGTAATGCGTCGGCTGGCAGTGTTGGCCGTGGTGGCGGCGCTGGTTGGCTGCGCCAACTCCGGCACGGGGGGGGGGCCGCCGAAAACGGTGGAGCAGGTCGATCTGCAGCGTTACCAGGGCACCTGGTATGAGCAGGCGCGGTTGCCGATGTTCTTCCAGCGGCATTGCGCCCAGTCCGAGGCGCGCTATGAACTGCAGGAGGGCGGCACGCTCGGCGTGACCAACCGTTGCCGTACCTTCGATGGCGACCTGCAACAAGTGCAAGGCCAGGCCGTGGCCCAGGTGCCGGGTGAAACCAGCAAGCTGTGGGTGAGCTTCGACAACTGGGTGAGCCGCCTGCTACCGGGGCTGACCAAGGGCGAGTACTGGGTGCTGTATCTGGATGACGATTACCAGAACGCCCTGGTGGGACATCCCAATCGCCAGTACCTCTGGTTGCTCAGCCGTGGCCAGGAGATCAGCGCGCAAAGCCGCACGACTCTGCTCGAAGAGGTACGCATTCGTGGCTATGACACGACCGAGCTGATCTGGCGCCGTCCATAAGCACAGATGGCCTTGCATGTTAGCTTGCATCGGTGCGCCGAATGGCCTTCTGGGTATTGCACTAGCGTGAGCGCTAGAAGGTTGCTGGAGTCATCCATCCGCTTCGCAGGCATGCTCCGCAGGCCGTGATCAAAAGGACCTTTGCCCTCGGGGCCTGGCCATTATGGCGCAGCCTCAAACGGAGCACTCAGTATTCTGGAGAGGGCGGCCCCCGTTGTTATCCATCTGCCAGTGGCCGAACTGCAGGTGCAGGGGCCCGAGCCTGTTTGTCCATCACGCGCCTTCTGAGGGAGGCTTCAGTAATGTTGACGCTGCTGACATCCGGAGTCAGTTCGCCTCGGCCGGCGAACTTGCCCGCCTCGCCGGCCTACTACTGCCCTGCTAGGCTGAATGGCAGGCCGCGCCTGTTGCGATTCCCTCCCCGTTGTTGGCGGCCGTCAGACGAATAATAACAATGCCCAAACTCGTCGCCTTTCTCCTGCGCAGCCTGTGGCTGCTGCCCCTGCTCTGCGCCCCGGTCCTGGCCGCGCCGCTGGATCTGTCGCGTTCAGCCTCCAGCCTGACGGTGCCGGTCAACAGTGCCTTTCTCTTTGTCGAACAACCCCTGGCCAATCCTCAACAGTTGCCCGAGTACGGCTGGCAGCCCTGGCCGGATCGCACCCTGCACCTGATCGGCGAAACCCGCCAGCTGTGGCTGCGGGTGCCCTTGCAGTTGAGTGCCGAGGGTGATTGGCGACTGCTTAGCGAATGGCCACAAATGGGAAAGATCCAGGCCTGGCTGCGCCAGGGTGAGCAGGTTCAGGCCCTGCCCCGCCTGGAGCGCCAGCGCTATCCGACCTTTAGCCTGCCACCCGGCAGCGGCGAAGCCGAACTGCTGATTGCCGTGCAGTACCCGGACATTTCCCTGGTGCCCCTGCGCCTGCTGCCCGAGGCCACGCTGCAGGGCTGGCGCGAGCAGACCAATCTGTGGCTCGGCGCCTTCTTCGGTCTGGGCCTGGCGGTAATTTTGTTCAACCTGCTGCTCTGGCTGGCCACCCGTGGCGCCGAGTTCCTCTGGTATGTGCTGTTCCAGCTGGCGGTGTACAGCTTCGAGGCCATTCGTTTCGGCCTGCTGGTGCCCTACTTGGGTGAAAGCAGCCACGGCCGCGCTTTTGTCTTCAGCGCCGGGCTGGCCTTTCTTCTGGGCAATATGTTCGCCGCCCGCCTGCTGCAGATCCCCGAATTGCATCCGGGTCACTGGCGCTGGTATCGCGGCCTGTTCGCCGTTCTCAGCCTCTATGTGGCGCTGCTGGCCACGCCCTGGTCGCAGCCGCTGCTGTGGAGCGCCATGCCGGTGGCCTGCTTCGGCGCCGTGGTGCCGGTGCTGATGGCCCTGCTCTACGCCCGTCAGGCGCGGGTTTATTTGCGTTTTTACAGCCTGGCCTGGGGCCTGCTGATCCTCGGCACCCTGGTGCTCAACCTGAACCTGGTGGGCCTGCTGCCGATGAGCTGGCTGAGTACCTACGGCCAGCTTATCGGCCTGTCCATCGAGGCGGTGCTGCTGTCCTATGTGCTGGGTGCACGGATGAACGACCTGCAGCGCGAGCGGGCGCAGATCGCCGCCGAGCTGATCAGCCTCAAGCAAGAGGCCAACCAGCGTCTGCAACAGGAAGTGGAAGCCAAAACTTACGCTCTTAACCAAGCCCTGGCCGAGTTGCAACGGGTCAACGTCGGCCTGGCCGAGCGGGCCATCACCGACCAGCTAACCGGCCTGTATAACCGTCGCCACTTCGACGAGGTGCTGGCCAAGGCCCTGAACCGGGCCAGCCGCGAAGGCTCCTGGCTGAGCCTGGCGCTACTGGATATCGACCATTTCAAATCCTTCAACGACCGCTATGGGCATCTGGTCGGCGACGCCTGTCTGCAACAGGTGGCAGCCACCCTGCGCCCGGCACAGCAGCGCCCGGATGACCTGCTGGCACGCTACGGCGGTGAGGAGTTCGCCCTGCTTCTGCCCCTGAGCCAACCAGAGGGCGCCGCCCAGGTGCTGGAGCAGGTGCGCCTGGCGGTGCAGGCCCTGGATTTTCGCGTGGACGGTGACCCGGTGCCGGTACGCATCAGCGCCGGCATTGCCAGCTGGCAGGGCAATAGCGCAGGCTTGAGCCCCCAGGCCCTGATCGAGCAGGCCGACCAACAGCTGTACAAGGCCAAAGAAGCTGGGCGTAACCGGGTCTGCGCGCTGACGCTTTAAGCGGTGCTCAATCCAGCTACAAACAATCCGGTCACCGCCTGAGCCAGGCCGACAGGGTCCCGGCCGGGCAACTGGCCTCCAAGCAGTAGCTGCGCGAGGCCATGCACCAGGCTCCAGGCCGCCAGGCTGGCGGTCGCCGTGTCCTGCCCTGGTGCGGCCGCCTGAACACTGCTCCCTAGTTGCTGATAGAGGCGCTCGGCTGCCTCCTGTAACAACGGGTACGCCTGCCTGTCCGATACACCACCGAACATCAGGGCGAAGCGCCCTGGCTGCTCCAGGGCGAAGCCAACATAGCACTGCCCCAGCGCCTCCAGACGCGCCGACGGCAACAGCGCCATGCGCCGGCTCAACTCGGCGAAACCCTCGCCTGCCAGTGCCGCCAGCAAGGCCTCACGGTCTGGGAAATGCCGATAGGGCGCGTTATGCGATACCCCCGCCCGCCGTGCCACTTCACGCAGGCTGACCGCCGCCACGCCACCCTCGTCCAGCAATGCCCCAGCAGCCGTTAACAAGGCGCAGCGCAAATCGCCATGGTGATACCCGCGGCCTGGCTTTTTTTCACATGTTGACATCAGCAACATCACCTCTACTATGTTGTCGTCGCCCACATTGGGCGCGGACCACCAGTTTCAACCGGAGGAATATGCATGCTCTTCGTTATTCTGCTGCTCATTTTCACCCTGCTTGCCACACTGGCCAAACGCCTGGGTGCACCCGGCATGGCAAGCTGACCCGCCCGTATGCGCCTGGCGCTGGTTCTGGCCCTGCTGCTGGTTGGCGTGGATCACTGGCTGACGCCAGCGCGCTACCTGGCGATGATGCCAGCCTATCTGCCCTGGCATCTGGAGCTGGTGCTGCTGACCGGCGCCTGCGAGATTGCCGGCGCGTTTGGTCTACTCTGGACACGCACGCGCCGGCTGGCAGGGGGATTGCTGGCGCTGTACTTCGTCTGTGTGTTTCCGGCTAACCTGCATAATGCATTGAACGGATTGCAAGTCGACGGCTTACCCAATGCCCAGTGGTATTACTGGCTACGGTTGCCTTTCCAACCGCTGATTATTCTCTGGACGCTGTATGCCGCCGAACGCCTGCAATGGCCGTGGCCCTTCAGCTCTCGAGGAGAAAGGTCACCGGCCCATCATTGATCAGATGCACCTGCATATCGGCGCCAAAGCGGCCGGTGGCCACCTGTGGGTGAACATCTCGCGCCTGGCTGACCAGCAGCTCGAACAGCTCCGCCCCCAGCACTGGCGATGCAGCAGTGGAAAAGCTCGGGCGCAGGCCGCTCTTGGTGTCAGCAGCCAGGGTGAACTGGGACACCAGCAACAGGCCGCCCTGCACATCACTCAGGGACAGGTTCATCCTGCCCTCGGCGTCACTGAATACCCGGTACTTAAGCAGCCGCTGCAACATCTTGGCGACGCTGGCAGGCGTGTCCTGGGGCTCCACACCAACCAGCGCCAGCAGCCCCTGATCAATGGCGCCGACCAGCTCACCCGCCACTTCCACTCGGGCACAGCGCACCCGTTGAATCAGTGCCTTCATGCTTCGTCCGGACTCAGATTGAGCAGGCGATGAGCCAGCTCGTCGGCGGCGCGCACCAAGGCATCGGTGATGCCCGTTTCCGCTGCCGAATGGCCGGCATCGCGGATGATCTGCAACTCGCTATTGGGCCAGGCCTGGTGCAGCGCCCAGGCGTTGTCCAGGGGGCAGATCACGTCGTAGCGGCCATGCACGATCACTCCGGGCAGATGGGCGATTTTCGGCATATCACGCAGCAGCTGGTTGGGTTCGAGGAAGGCGTTATTGACGAAGTAATGGCACTCGATACGGGCAATCGACAGTGCCCGGTGGCTGTCGCTGAAGCGGTCCACCACCTGAGGGTTGGGGCGCAGGGTTGCGGTGCGCCCTTCCCAGGTCGACCAGGCCTTGGCCGCGTGCATCTGGGCGATCTGGTCGGCGCCGGTCAGGCGCTTGTAGAAGGCCTGCATCAGATCGCTGCGCTCCTCGGGAGGAATCGGCGCCAGATAATCCTCCCAGTAATCGGGGAACAGGCGGCTGGCACCCTCCTGATAGAACCAGTGAAACTCCTCGGGGCGGCACAGAAAGATGCCGCGCAGGATCAAACCATGCACCCGCTGCGGATGGGCCTGGGCATAGGCCAGGGCCAGGGTCGAGCCCCAGCTGCCGCCAAACAGCACCCACTTGTCGATGCCCAGTTGCTCGCGAATCTGCTCCATGTCGGCGATCAGGGCCTGGGTGGTGTTGTGCTCCAGGCTGGCATGAGGCGTGGAGCGCCCGCAGCCGCGCTGGTCGAAGGTCACGATGCGGTACAGATTGGGATCGAAATAGCGGCGGCTGGCGGCATCACAACCGGCGCCCGGACCACCATGGATAAACACCACCGGCAACCCGTCCGGTGAACCGCTTTCATCCACATAGAGCACGTGCGGTTCCTGCACCGCCATTTCATGGCGGGCGTAGGGTTTGATCTCCGGATACAGGCTATGCATGACAGGCTCCTGGATTTAGGCCTAGGCTTGACCCGCAGAGGTGGGGCGGCCACTAAGATGCTCTGCCCGGCATCATAACCATGAAACAGGAGTTCGGCATGCCACGGCGCTTATTTCCCCTGCTTTTCCTGCTACTGGCCCTGCTCGCTGGCTGCGGTGCCAAGGATAAACCCCTGGCCGCCCTGGAAGCCGCCGTGCAGGAACTGCAGGACAACCTCCAGGCCAAGCGCAGCAACGCGGTGCTGGAACAACTGCACCCGCAGTTCCGCGCCCAGCAACAGTTCGACCGTGACTGGGTCCAGCGCACCATGCTGCTGATGTTTCTGCGGCACAAGAAGGTCGAGGTGCTGGCCCTGAGCAAGGCCAGCTACCTCGACCCGACCTACGGTGAAAGAGGCCATACCGAGGCCCAGGTCGCCCTTATCGGCGCCGAAGGTCTGATTCCCGACAGCGCCCGCCATTCCAGCGTCAGGCTGGAGTGGTGGCTGGAGGGCGCAGAGTGGAAGCTGGCACGGGTGACTTGGGAGTAGACGCATTGGCAATGCCCTCGGCGCCAGCAATCTGTTGCCCGCTGACGCTATCTTCAACGAGCAGCTTCGGCTCAGTGGCCGTGTTTGCCAATATGAACGATGCATCGCTGACGCACACGGGGCCTCATCAGCTGCAGGTGCTATATGGCAGGTGAATGCCCCCCAGGCCTACAGAGGCTGCAGGCCGATCGTGCATTCTAGAACAGACGGGCCAGCAGGGCAGTGACCGCCGTTTCAACCCGCAGGATACGCTCACCCAGTTGAACTGGTCGCAGGCCGGCCTCGGCGAGCTTGTCCACCTCGTAGGGAATCCAGCCTCCTTCCGGGCCAATGGCCAGGGTCACGGGCTGTTCAACCGCCCGGGGGCAGGGAGGGAAGTCGCCGGGATGGCCGACCAGGCCCAGGGTGCCGTCGGCAAGCGCAGGCAGGCGATCTTCGACAAAGGGCTTGAAGCGCTTCTCGATGATGACTTCCGGCAACACCGTATCGCGGGCCTGCTCCAGACCGAGGATCAGCTGCTCGCGAATGGCGTCCGGCTGCAGAAAGGGCGTCTGCCAGAAGCTTTTTTCCACCCGGTAGCTGTTAAGCAGAATCAGCCTTGGGACGCCCATGCTGCTGACACTCTGCAGTACCCGCTTGAGCATCTTCGGCCGGGGCAGGGCCAGCAGCAGGGTCAGGGGCAGTTTGGCCGGGGGCGGCTGGTTCAGGCTGATGCATAGCTGGGCCTGTTCGGCGTCCAGCTGCAGCAGCTGGGCGCTGCCCATCAGACCATTCAGGCGGCCGACCCGCAGGCTGTCGCCGGGCGCCAGCTGCTGCACCTCCAGCATATGTTTGAGGCGCCGCCCGCTTAGACGGACCCGATCCTCGGCGATAAAGTCGCCGTCTTCCAGCAGCAGCAGGTTCACGGCTGAGCGGCAGGCGGCTGGTCGTCGGACTCGCCGGCCTCATCTTGCTCATGCTCGTCACGACGCTTGACCAGGCTGCCAAACAGCAGACCAGCCTCGAACAGCAGCCACATGGGTACCGCCAGCAGGGTTTGCGAGAACACGTCTGGCGGGGTCAGCACCATGCCCACGGCGAAGCAGCCGACGATCACATAGGGTCGGCCCTTGCGCAGCGCCTCGACACTGACGATGCCGGCCCAGATCAGCAGAAAGGTGGCCACCGGAATTTCGAAAGCCACGCCGAAGGCAAAGAACAGGGTGAGGACAAAGTCCAGGTACTGGCCGATATCGGTCATCATCGCCACCCCTTCCGGGGTGACGCTGGCGAAGAAGCCGAACATGATCGGGAACACCACGAAATAGGCGAAGGCCATGCCGCCGTAGAACAGCAGGATGCTGGAAATCAGCAGGGGAATGGCGATGCGCTTCTCGTGCTTGTACAGCCCCGGTGCGATAAAGCCCCAGACCTGATGCAGGATGATCGGCATGGACAGGAACAGGGCGACCATCAGGGTCAGCTTGAACGGGGTGAGGAAGGGCGACGCCACGCCGGTGGCGATCATGGTGGCGCCTTCCGGCAGGTAGGCGCGCAGCGGCGCGGCCACCAGGGCATAGATCTCCTGAGAGAAGTAGAACAGCCCGGCAAACAGCAGAAAGACCGCACAAACACTGCGCAGCAGGCGGCTGCGCAACTCGGTCAGGTGGGAAACCAGGGGCATTTCCTGGTCACTGTCGGGGCGTGGGCTCATGGTTGCGGGTGTTTATCCGGGCTGGCGGAGGTGCTGTTGTTGGCATTGGTGGGCGGAGTGCTCGGCTCGGGTTCCACCAGGTTATTGACGCTCTGCTGCATGGACTTCATCTCGCGTTCGAGTTCGAGAATGTGCTCGTTATGCAGCTGGCGGCGAATTTCATCGGCGCCGATTTCGCGCTCCACCTCGGCCTTGATTGCACTGAAGCTGCGCTTGAGACGGCCGATCCACAGGCTGGCGGTGCGCACCGCGCCGGGCAGCCGCTCCGGTCCCAGCACCACCAGGGCAACCAGGGCGATCAGCAGCAGTTCGCTAAAGCCGATATCGAACATGGCTTAGTCTTTTTTCGCCGGCTCTTCGACCTTGCGCGCCTGGGCGTCGATGGTCTGACCCTTGGGCTCGTCCACCGCTGGCTTGTCGTCTTCATTGCCCATGGATTTGCGGAAGCCCTTGATCGCGTCGCCCAGATCCGAGCCCAGGCCCTTGAGGCGCTTGGTACCGAACAGCATGACCACGATCAGCAGGATGATCAGGAGTTGCCAGATGCTAATGCCACCGAATCCCATAACGCGTACTCCCAAGTTAATTGATCAGTTTTGTGAGCGTGCGGCTTTTTCCGCGTGCCCGGACAGGCCAAAGCGCCGATCCAGTTCGTCCAGCACCGCCTGGGGGTGCTGGCCGAGGGCGGCGAGCATGACCAGGCTGTGGAACCACAGGTCGGCGGTTTCATAAATCACGTCACTGCAGTCGCCACTGACGGCTGCATCCTTGGCGGCGAGAATGGTTTCCACCGATTCTTCGCCAACCTTTTCCAGAATCTTGTTCAGGCCCTTGTGGTACAGGCTGGCCACGTAGGAGCTGTCGGCCTCGGCACCTTTACGCGATTCCAGTACTGCGGCCAGGCGGTTCAGGGTGTCACTCATGGCTGTGTCCTGCAGCGTAGATGGCGTGAGGGTCCTTGAGCACGGCGTCGACGACTTTCCAGGCGCCGTTCTCGAATACCCGATAGAAGCAACTTTCGCGCCCGGTATGACAGGCAATGCCGCCCAATTGCTCGACCATCAGAATGATCACGTCGGCATCGCAGTCCAGGCGCAGTTCATGCAGCTTCTGCACATGGCCGGATTCCTCACCCTTGCGCCACAGTTTGTCACGCGAGCGCGACCAGTAGATGGCGCGTTGCTCGGTGGCGGTCAGGGCCAGGGCTTCACGGTTCATCCAGGCCATCATCAGCACGCGGCCGGTCTTGTGGTCCTGGGCGATGGCCGGTACCAGGCCGTCCGCGTTCCAGTTGATTTCATCGAGCCAGTCAGTCATTGCGAGTTCCGCCCGTTTCGGGCTGTCTGATTTATAAAGCTAGTGTGCCAGTGCGCGTCCGGTGTGGCTATCGACGCAGCACCAGATAAACGCCGCCGGCCAGCATCAGCCAGGCCGGCCAGGTGGCCAGGGTCAGCAACAGCCCCTGGCTGGCGGCACCACCAATCAGCGCGGCGCCCAGCAGGCGCCCTGGCCAGTGGCGAGATGCAACGGCTGGCGCCTGCTGCACCAGGCCGGGCTGGTTAAAGCGCTCCAGGGCGTCGCGGGCGATCTGCGACAGATGCGGCACCTGCTCGGCCTGCAGTTGCAGGTTGCGCAGCAGGTGCAGGGGGCTGACCCGCTCGCGCATCCAGCGTTCGAGGAAGGGCTGGGCAGTGTTCCACAGGTCCAGATCCGGGTACAGCTGGCGACCCAGGCCCTCGATATTGAGCAGGGTCTTCTGCAGCAGCACCAGCTGCGGCTGCACTTCCATATTGAAACGCCGGGCGGTCTGGAACAGGCGCAGCAGCAGCTGGCCGAAGGAGATGTCCTTCAGTGGTTTCTCGAAGATCGGCTCGCACACGGTGCGGATCGCCGACTCGAAGGCGTCGACCCGGGTCCCGGCCGGCACCCATCCCGACTCGACGTGCAGCTCGGCGAC
>JBFHPI010000052.1:0-11968 GCA_041592855.1 Pseudomonas sp. | reverse complement strand
GTTCTTCGTGCACTGCATCGGCAACTTCACCGGCAAGGAGGAGCTGGGCATTCCCCAGGATTCCGCCGCCGTGGCCAAGGCGCTGCAGGGCATCAATCAGCTCACCGCCGACGGATTGCTGCTGCCGCTGATCGACAGGGTGTATCCCTTCCAACAGGTGGTTGAGGCCCATCGCTATATGGAAACCTGCCCCAGTCGTGGGCGCGTGGTGCTGACGCTACAGGCCGAGTAAGCCTCCGATAGGCAGCGTCACCGCTGTAGCGGCTGGCCGGCGCCAATGGGCTAGCCTTGATCTACGCCAACCACCGCGACCTTGATGCAAATCAAGAACTTCGGGTGGTAACTGGCGCACCTTGGCAATACAGCGTCGCCCGCCAAGCCCCCGGAGGTGCCCATGAGTCAGTACCAACGCCTGTTACTGATCGCCGACCCGCAGATGCGCCATTCCCCCGCCCTGCAAAGGGCCGTCGCCCTGGCCAGACAGAGTGGTGCGGCGTTGCATATCCTGGCTCTGGTCGAACCCTTGTCGACGCTGACCCTGCTCGATCGCGTCGCTCAGCAGCAACTGCATCAGGAGTACCTGCAGGCCCTGGAGAGTTGGCTTAAGGATGAGACCGGCCTGTTGCGCAGCCAGGGCATGCAGGCCACTTTCGAGGTGCTCAAGAGTGATCAGCCCCTGGCGGAGATTCTTCAGCATGCCGAGGAGCTACCGGCAGATCTGCTGATCAAGGATCTGCAACATGAGTCGGCCCTCAAGCGTGCGTTTGTCACACCACTGGACTGGCAGCTGCTGCGCGACTGTCCGGTGCCGGTGCATCTGCTGGGGGCCGCCGGTCATGCCTTGCCGCGCAAGGTAGTGGCCGCCGTGGATCTGCTGGCGGCCAGCGCGGACAACGCCACCCTCAACCGCCGGGTAATCGCGCAAGCCCTTGCGCTGGCCCTGCAATGCGACGCTGAACTGCACCTGCTGCACAGCTATGACCTCTCCACCGCTTACCTGGCCGAGGCCGGCGCGGTGGTATCGGCCTGGGCTGATCTGGTCGAGCAGTGGCAAAGCAGCCTGCAACAGGCCTTTAATGCCCTGGCCGAGGAGCATGGCGTGCCGAGCGAACGTCGCCACTTTATCCAGGGGCAGCCGATCCACACCCTGGCTGAATTTGCCGCCAGCAATCAGGTGGATGTGCTGGTAATGGGCCGGGTGCAGCGCCAGGGCCTGGGGCGGCTGGTGGGCAGCACTACCGAGCATCTGCTCTATCGTTCGCCCTGCAGCATTCTGGCGATTGCCCTGTAATGCAGGCTAAACGAAGGAGGGCAGCACGATGCGCGTGGTTCCCAGTATCTGCAGCTTCTGTGGCGTGGGTTGCGGAATCGGCCTGCGCGTGGAGGACGGCCGGGTAATCGGTGTGGAGCCGCAGCCTGGACACCCGGTCAGCCAGGGCCAGTTGTGTGCCAAGGGCTGGGCCAGCAGCTATGCCATCGATGCCCATGGCCGCCTGAGCCACCCCTTGATCAAGGAGCACGGCCAGTTTCGCCCGGCCAGCTGGGACGAGGCGCTGGAACGGATCGCCGAGGGCCTGCGCCATGCTCTGGATGAACGCGGCCCGGGCGGCGTGGGAGTGATCAGCTGCGCCCGGGCGACCAATGAGGATAACTACGCCGCGCAGAAATTCGCCCGGGCTGTGCTGGGCAGCAACAATATTGATCACTGCGCGCGTATCTGTCACAGCCCCTCGGTGGCGGGGCTCAGCCGCACCCTGGGTTCGGGAGCGATGAGCAACAGCATTGCCGATATCGATCAGGCCGAGCTGATTCTGGTGGTGGGCGCCGATGTCAGCGAAAACCACGCCATGATCGGCGCGCGCATGCTGCGCGCCCAGGCCCGTGGCGCCACACTGATCGTGATCGACCCTCGGCGCACGCGTTTGGCGCGCCTGGCCGATATCCACCTGCAACTGCGCCTGGGGAGCAATATCGCGCTGCTCAACGGTTTGCTCAAGATCATCCTGGATCGTGGTTGGGAGAACAGCGCCTTTCTTGCCGAGCGCTGCGAGGACATCACCCCATTGCGTCGGCATCTTGATGGATTGAGCCTGGCTCAATGCAGCACCCAGTGCGGCATTGCAGTGGCCGAACTGGAGCGGGTGGCCTATCTGTTCAGTCGGGCCAGGGCAGCCTTTACCGCCTATGGCATGGGCATTACCCAGTACCAGAGCGGCACCAACAACGTGATCGCCCTGTCCAACCTGGTGCTGCTCTGCGGCCAGATCGGCCGGCCCGGCACCGGCATCAACCCGCTGCGCGGCCAGAACAATGTGCAGGGCGCCTGCGACATGGGCTGTCTGCCCAATGTCTATCCAGGTTATCAGGATGTGGCCGACCCGACCGTGCGCGCCAGGTTCGCCGCCGCCTGGCACCGTGAGATGCCCGAGGCGCCTGGGCTGACTTCACTGGGCATGATGCACGCGGCGCAGCAGGGCGAGCTACGTGCCCTGCTGATCATGGGCGAAGACCCGCTGCAGACCGACCCGGATCAGAATCAGGTGGCCCGCGCCTTCGCCGCCCTGGACCTGCTGGTGGTGGTCGAACTGAGCCTGACCGCCACCGCCCGCCAGGCCGACGTGGTGCTGCCGGCGGCGGCTTTTGCCGAGAAGGACGGCACCTTTACCAACTGCGATCGCCGCGTGCAGCGTATCCGCCAGGCCATCGCGCCGCCAGGGCTGGCGCGCGGCGACTGGCAGATCCTCGGCGAACTGGCCCGGCGCCTGGGCTATGCCGGCATGGCCTGGCGCGACGCCGAGGCGGTGTTTGACGAGATGGCGGCCCTGACCCCGATTTTCTCGGCCATGAACTACCCGGCGCTGGACACCCACCACGGCCTGCAGTGGCCCTGCACCAGTGCGCATCCCCAGGGTTCGCCGATCCTCCATCAGCACAGTTTCCCCATCGGCCGCGCGCGCCTGCTGCCGCTGTCCCAGGTGGATGTGGCGGAGCTGCCGGATGCCGAGTACCCCTTTGCCTTTACCACCCAGCGTCTGCATTGCCATTACGGCTGCGGCTCGATGACCCGCAAGTCGCCGCTGCTGGAGCGGGAAACCCCCGCCGGCCTGCTGTTTATCCACCCCGAGGATGCCAGTGATCTGGGCCTGGCCCAGCATCAGGGCGTGTGCGTGCGTTCGCGCCGCGGCCTGCTGGAAACCCGCATCGAGCTGTGCGCCGACCTGCCCAGGGGCGTATTGAGCATGCCCTATCACTTCAGCGAGGCGCCCTGCAATCGCCTGACCAACGACGCCCAGGACCCCATCAGCAAAATGCCCGAACTCAAGGCCTGCGCCGTGGCGTTGGAACCCTTGGCCCCGGGTCAGGCGCCGAATATCCACATGGGTGCCAGCGAGGTCAGCCATGCACGCCTATAGCCTGGATCGCCCCGAACGCCTGCGCACTCACCTGGCCCTGCAGCGCCGCCTGTATGAAGTGCGCCCGGACGGCCAGGGCGGGCAACACTGGCAAACGGTCAGCAGCCAGGATCGCCACGCCTTCGAGCCAGGCAACGAGCCACCGCCGTTTTCCGCCAAGAGTTTCTTCTTTGCCGAGCGCGAGCTGCTGTTTCGCTTCGATGGCGGCCAGTTCTACTCGGCGCTGCCCCAGGTGGTGCCCCAGGTGCTGTTTGGCCTGCATGCCTGCGATCTGCAGGCCGTGGCCTATCAGGATCAGTTCTTCGCCCAGGATGCGCATTACCAGGCGCGGCGCCGGGCCACCCTGCTGGTGGGGCTGGATTGCCTGCACAGCTGCAGCGGCGGCTTCTGCAGCGTGCTCGGCAGCGGCCCGGCGGCGCAGGCGCAAACGGCCGATCTGATTCTCCTGCCGCCAGCCGAGGCGGGTGCAGACTGGGGCCTGCTGGCGGCCAGCGCGGCCGGGCAGCAGGCTCTGCACGGCCTGGACCTGGCCGACGCCCACGCCGACTGGCCGGCCCAGCGCCAGGCCAACGAGGCGCGGGTGCGGGCGGAGCAGGGCAGCCAGGACGACATAGTCGAGGGCATCGCCCGGCTCAACCTGCAGGCCATCGACGACAGCACCTGGGAAGCGCTGGGCCTGCGCTGCCTGGGCTGCTCCGGCTGTACCTCGGTGTGTCCCACCTGCAGCTGCTTCGCTCCGCTGGACAGGGCCGAGGGGCAGGGCGGAGCGCTGCGCGAGCGAGTGTGGGACAGCTGCCTGTATCAGGGCTTCCAGCAGGAGGCCAGCGGCCACAACCCCAGCGCCACGGCCGGGCAGCGGGTGCAGCGGTTCTGGACGCACAAGTTCGGCGAGGACTTCCGCCAGCGCTTCGACAGCTATGGCTGCGTGGGCTGCGGCCGCTGCGACCGGGTCTGCCCCGGCAGCATCGGCGTGCACGGCGTGATGCAGAAGGTGGTACAGCCATGATCGACAGCACCCCACGGCGGCTGCGCCTGCTGGAACAGTATGAGGATGGCGAGGATGCGCGGCATTTCAGCCTGCGCATCGAGCAACTGCAGGCTGGTGATCTGGCGGCCAAGGCCGGACAGTTCTTTATGCTTACGGTGCCGGGTGTGGGCGAGGCACCCTTTACCTATGTCAGCCTACCGGATGCCCAAGGCTGTTTTACCGCGCTGGTGCGCCGTGGCGGACGCCTGACCCAGGCCCTGTTCGACCAGCCGGCGGGCAGCGTGCTGGGTTACCGCGGGCCCTTCGGTCATGGCTGGCCGCTGTTCTTTAACGCTCAACCACTGCTGGTGGTGGCCGGCGGCTGCGGCCTCGCGCCTCTGGCCGGGGTTATCGAGCAGGCCAGCCGACAAGCCACGCCGGCACGCCTGAATGTGATCTATGGCGCCCGCCACAGTGGCGCCCAGGTGCTGGGCAGCGAGCGCGCGCGCTGGCTGCAGACATTGAACGTGATTGAAACCTTCGACCAGGCCGCCCCCGGCCAGCGTCAGGGCTCGCCGCTGCTGCATTTGGACGAGGTCTTCAACGCAGGGTTGCCTGCCGCGCTGCTTTGCTGTGGCCCCGAAGCCTTGATGCGCGCCAGCGCCGAGGCCTGCCTGCAACGGGGCCTGAGCGCGGAACGGATCTGGCTCTCGCTGGAGCGACGCATGCACTGCGCCGATGGCCTGTGCGGGCATTGTTATCTGGGCAGCAGCTATGTCTGCCAGGATGGCCCGACCTACCGCTACGACCGCTACCAGCAGCTGCTGGGCAGGAGCAGCCCGATCAGCCAGGCACCGCCTGCGCTATTCTGCTGACGCGCAGGCAAGGGGCATCCGCGCTGGCGCCAACGGTCATGGCAGCAAGTGAATGGCCTTTAGTCGCAGCTTTCTGCAGCCCTGGGCAACAGGGCTGGGAACTCCTCCGGGGTCAGGGTTTCCTTTTCCAGCAGCAGGTGGGCGCCTTGTTCCAGCACGTCGCGCTGGGCTTGCAGCATGGCCTTGGCCCGGGAGTAGGCCTCGTCTATCAGGGCCTTGACGCACAGGTCCACCTCGCGGGCGGTCTGCTCGGAATAATCCTTGTCACGCAGGGTCAAGGCCTGGTCGCCCAGGTAACTGGCGCTGTGCTTTTCCAGCACGGCCTGGCCCAGTTCGGCGCTCATGCCAAAGCGAGTGACGATCTGCCGGGCGATATCGGTGACCTTGGCCAGATCGTCTGCCGCGCCGGTGGACACCTCGTTGAACACCAGCTGCTCGGCGGCGCGCCCGGCGAGCAACACCAGCATGCGGTCCTTGAGTTCGCGCAGGGTGATCAGAAAACGATCCTCGGTGGGCCGCTGCAGGGTGTAGCCCAGGGCGCCGACGGAGCGGGGGATGATCGACACCTTGTGCACCGGGTCCATGCCCGCCAGGCTGGCGGCGGCCAGGGCGTGACCCATCTCGTGGTAGGCCACCACCTCGCGCTCATGGGGTTGCAGCAGGCGTCCGCGGCGCTCGCTGCCGATCACGATGCGCTCCACTGCGGCGCTGAAGTCGGCCATGCTCACCGCCTCGGCACCACGGCGGGTGGCGACGATGGCCGCCTCGTTGACCAGGTTAGCCAGGTCGGCACCGGAAAAGCCGGTGGTCATGCCGGCGATGGCGTCCACATCCAGATCGGCCCCGGCCTGGATGCGCTTGAGGTGCACGCGCAGAATGGCCGCACGACCGCGGCGGTCGGCGCGATCAATAAGGATCTGCCGGTCGAAGCGACCGGCCCGCAGCAGGGCCGGGTCGAGGATCTCCGGGCGGTTGGTGGCGGCCAGCAACACCACGCCCTCGCGGCTGTCGAAGCCGTCCAGCTCGGCCAGCAGCTGGTTGAGGGTCTGCTCCTTCTCGTCATTGCCGCCAAAGGCGCCGACCCCGCGCATCTTGCCCAGGGCATCCAGCTCGTCGATAAAGATGATGCAGGGCGCTGACTGGCGCGCCTGCTCAAACAGATCCCGCACCCGGGCGGCGCCCACGCCGACGAACATTTCAACGAATTCCGAACCGGAAATGGAGAAGAAGGGCACGCCCGCCTCGCCGGCCACGGCCTTGGCCACCAGGGTCTTGCCAGTGCCCGGCGGGCCCACCAGCAGAATGCCCTTGGGAATTCGCGCGCCCAGGCGACTGTACTTGGGCTGATCCTTGAGAAAGGACACCACCTCCTGCAACTCGGCCTTGGCCTCGTCGATGCCGGCCACGTCCTCGAAGCTCACCCCGGTGTCGCGCTGCACGAACACCTTGGCCTTGGACTTGCCGACATTGACCATGCCGCCCAGGCCCTGCTTGGCCAGCAAGCTGCGAAACAGAAAGGACCACAGGGCGAAGATCAGCAGCATCGGCAGCAGCCAACTGAGCAGGGTGCTCAGGGGGCCGCCTTCGCGGGTGCCGCTGAAACTGGCGCCGGACTCGGCCAGGGCCGCTGCCAGTTCCGGCTCGACCCGCACGGTGGTGAACTGGTGGCGATTGTTGATCGGCTCCTTGAGCCGGCCACTGATCTGCTGCTGGTCGATGCGCAGCTCGCTGAGCTTGTCCTCCTTGAGCAGGCGCATAAATTCGCTGTAGGGGATGGGCTCCACGCTGTTGCGCGCGCTCCACCAGTTCTGGAACAGCAGTAACAGGCTGAACGCCAGCAGGAAGTACCACAGGTTCCATTGCTGATGCTTGTCCATGGCCAACTCCGCGCAATTTTGCGTCTTTTTAACCCGCCAGGCCGGACCGCGTATTGATACCTATCAACAGGTGGTGGCGCTATTGTTCGGCCTTGAAACGCGAATAACGGGTCAACTCTTCGACGCTGAGCACCTGCTGATAGCGGCGGCCACGGATCACCCAGGTCGGGTAGCCGCTGACATTGGCATCCAGGCAGGCGCGCACCACCAGGCCCTTGCTGCCATTGGGCGCACATTCCACATAGGGCAGGCGCTTGGCCGAGCTGCCGAACAGGCGTTTCTGCTCCTGGCAGGCCGGGCACCAGAAAGCGCCGTAAAACCGGGCATCGATACGCTGCAGATGCTCGGCCAGGGCCTGCAGCTGCGGGTCTTCGCGCGGTTCGAGCAGGTCGCTATAGGCCAGTTGCAACCCACCAATGCCAAGCACCAGGCCCAGGGCGCAGCTGCCGGACCAGCGCTGCCATTGCGCGCGCTCCAGGCCCTGAGGCCGGCTTAGCCCCAGGCGCACACAGATCCCCGCCAGCAGCGCCAACGACAGCAGGCACCACAAGCAGAAGGCCTTGAGCTGCCACCAGCCCAGCAGCGTCAGGTACAGGCTGATACCCAGGCCCAGCACAGCCACCAGGGCCAGACGCTGCCAACGCAGGGCCTTGGCTGGCAGGCGCCAGGCCATGGCCGCCAGCAGCCCGTATAAGGCAAAGCCCCAGAGCGCCAGTGGCACCCCGAAAACCCGCGACCAGCGGCTTTGCTGGATCAGCTCGCAGCCGGAATCGGCTGCGCAGAAAGCCGGCACGCTCTGACTGAAGGCGCTGTAACTGAGGTAGGCGGTTAGCAGCATGCCAAGCAGCGCCAGAACCAGTACCGGCCATTCGGGCTGATGCACGCGGTTCTGCGACTTGTTGGGGCTGCTCGCTGCTGGGTGCTTGCTATTTTTGCGGGTCTTTTTGCTCATGGGTCTGCTTAGGCATATTGAGGGGGCGGCCTCAGGCTAGCATTGGCGGTTTTCTCAAGCCAGTCGCAGGCCGTTACGCGGTCTGCGCGCGCCAGACGTGGCTGAAGCTCTCAACGATAAGGCTTGTAATGATAAGTATTATCATTAACATGCACATCACGTTGAAGCCGAGGACAGGCCGATGGGGACGTTCTACAGCTTGGCAGAGCAGGCCGGCGCCATGCCCTGGCGGGTCACACAGACTTGCACAGATGCACTGACACAGCTCTATAGCGGCCATCGCCAGGTGCTGGTTGACGCCGCGCAGGGTGTACTGGGGTGCCGGGCGCGTGCCGAGGATGTGGTGCAGGATGCCTTTCTTAAATTCTGGGAAAGCGCCGAGCGCCACACCATTGATGAGCCTTTGCACTACCTGTTTCGCATGGTGCGCAACCTCGCCATTGACCGCCTGCGCCGTCTTGCTCTGGAGGGGCGTTATAGCGCCGAGCAGGACACACTCGACGAGCTGCCGGCGCCTCAGTCCGGGCCCGAACAGCGGGCCATCGGCCAAGTGCAGTGGCAGCGCCTGCAACAGGCTCTGGCCGAGCTGCCAGAACGAACCCGCACGGTATTTACCATGAGCCAGCTGGAAGGCTACAGCCAGCGCGAGGTCGCAGCGTACCTGAGCGCCTCACCAACCCTGGTGCATTTTCTCCTGCGCGATGCCCTAAGCCATTGTCGCAATCGCCTCGAACCCAGCGCGGTGTGAGGCCGCCCTTTACTTTCAGCCCGGACGAATAAATGAAACTGTTAAAGCTGCTCTTTCGCGACAATCGCCTGCCGCTCTCTGCCATCATGCTGCTCAGCCTGTGCAGCGCCGGGCTGAGCGTCGGAGTGATTGCCTTTATCAACCTGCGCCTGATCGGGGTACAAGATGACCTGGGGCTGACCCTGCTCAGCTTTCTAGGGTTATTGGCCTTGCTGCTGGCTTGCGCTGGGGTGGGGCAGGTGGCGCTGCACAGCCTGGGGCATCGGTTTGTCTATCAGTTGCGCCGCAGCCTGGTGCGCCGGGTGCTGGACACTGATATCGAGCGCCTGGAGCGCATCGGTGGCGCGCGCATTCTGGCCAGCCTGTCCAGCGATATTCGCAATATCACCATCGCCTTCGTGCATATGCCGGAGCTGGTCTATGGCCTGATCCTCTGTGTGGCTGCGTTCAGCTACCTGGCCTGGTTGTCACCGGCGCTGTTCGGCATTACCGCTGCCTGGCTGGGCCTGACCCTGCTGGTGGGCTGGTTCCTGGTTGGCAAGGTCAATCAGCATATCCGTCTGCTGCGCGAGGCCGAGGATCATCTGTACCAGGACTATCAGGCGATCATCGATGGCCGCAAGGAGCTGGCACTCAATCGCGACCGTGCCCGTCTGCTCTATGAAGAAGAATTCGACCGCGACGCCCGCGCTTACCGCGACAACGTAACCCGCGCCGATATCTTTAACGGCCTGGCCGGCAACTGGGCCAATTGCATGGTACTGGGCAGCATCGGTCTGGTGTTCTTCTGTGCCAGTGGCCTGGGCTGGGCGGCCAGCGAGGTGGCGGCGACCTTTGCCCTGACCGTGCTGTTTCTCCGTGCGCCGATGATTTCCAGTGTGGCCGCGCTGCCCAGCCTGTTGGCTGCGCGTATTTCCCTGGACAAGTTGGAGCGCCTGGAACTGGCCCCCGAGTCTCCCGCGCTCAGATCGCCGCAGGCGCTGGGTGACTGGCAATGCCTGCAATTGAGCGGCGTCGAATACCGCTACCCGGGCGAAGGCGATGAAGCCGGCTTCGATGTCGGCCCCATCGACCTGGAACTGCGCCGCGGCGAGCTGGTGTTTCTGGTGGGTGGCAATGGCAGCGGCAAGTCGACCCTGGCCCGCCTGCTCACGGGGCTGCATCGTCCATCCGCAGGTGAGATTCGTCTGGATGGCCGCGTGGTGGAGGCGACGCAGTGGCAATCCTATCGCCAGCTATTTGCCAGCGTGTTTACCGACTTTCACCTGTTCAGCCGCCTGCTCGGCCCCCAGGGCAGTGAGGTGGACGAATCCCTGGTTGGCCACTGGCTGGAGCGCCTGCGCCTGCGTCACAAGGTGCGCTTCGCCAAGGGGCGCCTGGCCGATACGCGCTTTTCCCAGGGCCAGCGCAAGCGCCTGGCGCTGCTGCTGGCGATGCTGGAGGGGCGCGACATCCTGATCCTCGACGAATGGGCCGCCGATCAGGACCCCTTATTTCGCCGTCTGTTCTACCGCGAATTGCTGCCGCAGCTGAAGGCTGCCGGCAAGACCATCCTCGCCATCACCCACGACGACCACTACTTCGACCAGGCCGACCGCCTGCTGAAGATGGACGCAGGGCGCCTGCTGGAGCTGAGCGGCGATGCCCGCGAACGCGCCACCCAGGATGCACTGCGGGAAATCGGCGACTCCATACCGGCTTGAGCCTGGCCCCTGTGCCCTGGTTGGGCAGGAGCGTTTTGGTCTGAACACTCAAGATAAATAAAAATTATTCGCGTCTTCGTGCGTCTTTAAGTTGCGACCACTTTCACGAGGTAACCCCATGAGCCTGGACAACCCGCAGACCACTTTCCTGGTAGTGGTCAATGACGAACAACAGTACGCCCTGTGGCCCGCCTACAAGGCCGTGCCGGCTGGCTGGCGTGTGGATGGTGTGAGCGGTGACAAAGCCACCTGCCTGGCGCATATCGCCAGCGTCTGGACCGATATGCGCCCACGCAGCCTGCGTGAAGCCATGGACGCTTGAGCTGGTTCCTGCGCACGTTCAGGCCTGCTCCAGCCAGGCTGAGCTGCGCCTCTCCTGATCGAATTCCATTCTTAGCGCCGCCGAGAGGTGCACCGCGGCCGAGCAAGGCTGATGCACCCAGGCCGCTCTTCTTGAGGTATCGCCGATGAATGCGCACCTGCCATCCACCCTGCACTGGGTGCCCCTGTCATTCGCCCAGCAACGGCTATGGTTTTTCAGCCAGCTGGAGGGCGAGAGCACGGCCTACAACATCGGCGGCCTGCTGTATTTCGACGGTGAGCTGGCTGTGGACTGTCTGCGCCATGGCCTGGATCAGCTCTACGCTCGCCATGCGGCCCTGCGCACGGTCTTTCGCGAGCAGGACGGCCTGGCGCAGCAGGCCGTGTTGTCCGTCGAGTCCATGCCACTGGAGGTCATCGACCTCGAAGACCAGCACGAGCAGGTCAAGCCTCTGGCCCAGGCTTTTATCGAGCGTCGCTATGACTTGACCCAGGGCCCGCTGGTTCGCAGCGTGCTTTATCGGTTAGGCGAGCACCGGCATGCCCTGGCCCTGGGCATGCACCACATCATTTCCGATGCATGGTCGGTCCGTGTACTGCTGGAGGAATTGGCCGAGTTCTATCGAGCCCGCCTACAGGGGCAGCAACCGCTCATAACCCCGCAGCCCCTGCAATACAGTGAATACGCCGCTGCCCAACGGGCCTGGCTGCAGAGCCCCGAGGGGCATAAGCAAATGCGCTTCTGGCGTCAGCACCTGGGCGGCGAGCAGCCGGCGCTGAGCCTGGTTCCTGACCATCCGCACCAGGCTCAGGCCGCACGCCGTGCCGCCTACCGTGTGCTTAAGGTCGAGCCCGCCCTGGTGGCACGCCTCAATAAGCTGGCCAAGACCCATGGTGCGACCCTGTTCACTGTGTTGCTGGCGGCCTTGCAGCTGCAGTTGGCGCGCCTGTCCGGTCAACCTGAGGTGCGCATCGGCGTACCGGCAGCGGGTCGTACCAAGGCAACCGAGCGCCTGGCGGGCTTTTTTATCAACACCCTGGTCCTAAAGGCCGTACCACAGGCCGATTTGTCGGTAGTGGACTGGCTGGCACAGACCCGTGCCGTCTTGAAG
>JBFHPI010000051.1:0-12018 GCA_041592855.1 Pseudomonas sp. | reverse complement strand
TATTGAAGATCAGACGCCCGGTGTCCACCCCGGCATCATGAAGCTTGCCCTGCAACAGGTTGTTGGCCAGGTTGCCGACATCGCCAATATTGCGAAAGACATTGTGTACGCCATCCTCAAGCACCTGCGGGGTCACCGCCTGGTAACCCTTGGCCAGAGGCTTGAGGGTATAGGCGTCGATGTTGTCATTGACCCGGAACATAAAACGGTTATAGCCCTGCCAGGGGTCTTCTTCACTGGCCTGCACCATGGCGGCAGGTAGAAAAAGGCCGACAATGGCCAACATGCATATCAATCCCTTGTTCCAACTCGCGGCGATCACAGACATCCGGGTGACTCCTTGCAAACGGGTAAGCTGCCAGGGGCAGTCGTTCAAAAGCGCGCATTATAGAAGGCAAAAGGTTGTTTTGGGCAGCATAGGCGAGAAAGCTCATGCAGGAAAATTCGCCATGCTGCGTTAACCCCAACGTCATCTGCACTTGCTAGGCTGGTCAGGATTATTTTCATGGATGAGCCCCTATGCCGCCCTTGCCCCTCTTCAGCGCCCTGCTCTTTGGCCTCAGCGGCTGCCTGGTCGATTTCGGCGCGCGCACCTCGGCCCTGGCCCTGCAGCGTCTTGGCCTTGACCACCCTGCTACACCCCAGGAGCAGCAGGCCTATCTACAGGCCCTGTGCGAGGTAGCCAGTGAGGTCAATGAAGCCACTCCCGCAGCCCTGGAAATGCTGCAGGCAGCCCATCAGCAAGGAATTGCCTGTGCCTGGCTGGATGAACTGCCCCGCGATGCCAGTCTGCTGCTGGCCCAGGTGCTGCCGCAGTGGCTGCCCGCTCAGATGCAAGGCAATGCGCGCCCCTGGCCCGCCCCGGACAGCATCTGGCATAGCCTGATGCAGCTGCAGATCGAGCGCCTGGATGGCTGCGTATTGATCAGCGGCGAACCCAGGCTGCTGCAGGCCGGCCTCAATGCCGGACTCTGGACCGTTGGCCTAGCCACCTGTGGCCCGCTCTGCGGCCTGGCCCTCGGCGACTGGCAGAGCCTGGACAGCGCGCAACGTGACCAGTTGCGCAGCCAGGCGACTCTGGCGCTGTACCGCCTGGGCGTGCATTCGGTGATCGATCAATTGACCGATCTGCCGGCCTGCCTGGCCGATTTGAGCCTGCGCCGCAGCAAGGGTGAAAAACCCTGAATCC
Source organism: Pseudomonas sp. (assembly GCA_041592855.1). Classification (GTDB taxonomy): domain Bacteria; phylum Pseudomonadota; class Gammaproteobacteria; order Pseudomonadales; family Pseudomonadaceae; genus Aquipseudomonas. The sequence continues at coordinate 10,829 of JBFHPI010000051.1, read as the reverse complement.
AGATTGAGCCTTGATCCAGAGCAGGCAAAGCCGAGGCGCTTGGATTACCCTTGTGAACAGAGCAGAACCTTGTGCATTGGCGCAGGGTCGAATAAGTCATGTATCACAAGGGAGAAACCCATGCCTGCAAGCCGCCTGCCGCAGCAACTGCAAGAATTGCGTGACCAACTGGCCGAAGGGCCACCGTTGAGCGAGGAAGAGCGCGCCGAGCTGTTCGTGCTGACCCAGGAGATTGAACTGCAGCTGGCCCGCCAGGCTGCCGCGGCACCGGACGCCACCCTGATCGACGGGGTCAATCTGGCGGTGGAGCGTTTCGAGGCCAGCCACCCGACCCTGGCCGGCACCCTGCGCAATATCATGCAGAGCCTGGCCAATATGGGCATCTGAATCCGGCACCGCACATCAAAAACCCCAGCGCAAAGGCTGGGGTTTTGCGTTACTGGCGCACCAGCCGGCGATTATCCGGTTTGATGGGCAAGGTGCTGCGGTAGGGGTTGATATCCAGACCACCGCGGCGCACATAGCGGGCATAGACCGTCAGATGCTCGGGCTGCAACAGGCGCTGCAAGTCGAGAAAGATCCTTTCCACGCACTGCTCATGAAAATCCGCATGCTGGCGGAAGCTCACCAAGTAGGCCAGCAGGCTGGCATGATCCAGGGCCGCCCCCCGGTATTCCAGCACCAGCGTGCCCCAGTCCGGCTGGCCAGTGACCGGGCAGTTGGATTTGAGCAAATGGCTATGCAGGCACTCCTCCACAACTCGCGACGGATCACAGCGCAATAACTCGGGGCTGGGCTGATTGTAGTTACTGATGCTGACATCCAGCTCATCGATGCACAGGCCCGGCGCTGTCACCACGCCCTCGGCCGTCACCTCCGCCAGGCTGCGCAGGCGCACCCCTATCGGCTTGCCGGCGGCGGCCGACAGATCCCTGACCAGCACAGCAAGCAACTCTTCCGTGCTGGCGAAAACCGACTGATTGAGCGAGTTGAGATAGAGCTTGAACGACTTGGACTCGATGATATTCGGCGAGTTGGCGGGAATGGCGAACTCGCCCATGGCCACCACCGGTTTGCCCGAAGGCAACAGCCAGGACAGCTCGAAACAGTTCCAGTAATCCACCCCCTGATAGGGTAGCGTGTCGGCGCTCAGGCCGAGCTCGGCCCATTTCGCGGCGCGGGGAATGGGGAACAGCAAGGCCGGGGTATAGGTGGCGATATATTCGCTTGATTTGCCCAGGGGCGAATCTTCGGCAGCAGGATGCATGGCAATTACCTGATTGAACTAAATAACTCAGGCGCCCAGTTCGGCGACGATAGTAGCCAGGGCCTGAGCCGGGTCGGTGGCCTGGCTGATCGGGCGGCCGATCACCAGATAGTCCGAGCCCTGTTCCAGGGCCTGTCGTGGCGTCAGAATACGCCGCTGGTCATCCTGGGCGCTGCCGGCCGGACGGATGCCCGGGGTCACCAGTTGCAGCGCCGGGTACGCGGCCTTCAGGGCCTGGGCCTCCTGGGCCGAGCAGACCAGCCCATCCAGCCCGGCCTGAGCCGCCAGCCCGGCCAGGCGCAGCACCTGCTCCTGCGGTTCGATATCCAGGCCGATGCCGGCCAGATCGCTGCGCTCCATGCTGGTCAATACCGTCACGCCGATCAGCAGTGGTTTGACGCCGTTCAGCTGTTCCAGGGTTTCGCGGCAGGCGGCCATCATGCGCAGGCCGCCGGAACAATGTACGTTGACCATCCACACGCCCATCTCTGCGGCAGCTTTCACCGCCATGGCGGTGGTGTTGGGGATATCGTGAAATTTCAGGTCGAGGAACACCTCGAAGCCTTTACCGGCCAGGGCCGCGACAATCTCCGGCCCACAGCGGGTAAACAGCTCCTTGCCCACCTTGACCCGGCACAGCGCAGGATCAAGCTGATCGGCCAGGGCCAGGGCGGCATCACGGGTCGGGAAATCCAGGGCAACGATGATCGGGGACTGGCAGGCGGACATGCGGGACTCTCGGGCAGGACAAAATTCGCCGCGCATTGTAGCCCAAGCCGTATCCAATTACCGCCCTCAGGCCTAGGCCAGCAGCGCCTCAACCCCATAAGGCTGGCGAAAACTGAACGCCTGCGGGCTCGCCCCCCGCTCGCGCAACCATTGCAGGCGCTCGGCCGCCTCTGCCGGAGTGGGCAGGTGCCCGGCCGGCACCCACCACAGCACCATATGCGCCTCGCCCAGGCGGCTGAACCACTCGGCGCGGCGCTTGAGTATCTCGCTATGGGCCGAGCCGTAGACAAAGGCGCGCAACGATTCGACATCCTGCCAGAGCGACAGATTGACCAGCACCTCCTCACCGAAGGGGCGAATGGCGGTGGCGTCCCCCGCCTCGTCCTGCAGGCGCCAGACAAAGCCGGGCGAGGCCTCGGCCAGGGCGTTGATCCGCTCCAGGTTGGCGACAAAATCCGCCATGCCCGGTGCCTCCAGCGGGTAAAGCATCCGGGCGATATTCAACTGCGCAAGATGATAAGCAGACATAGGCACTCCTTGTCCCCAGGGACGATCAGTTGCTCGCGGCACGCCAGTGCTGCAGAGGGTTACGCAGCCAGCCATGCCGGCTGACCAGCAGAGTCCCCAGCATGACCGGAGCCGCGTCCACCAGCACGGCGGCAATGGCCGAGCGCAAGGTCACTTGCAGCAACGGCACGGTACCCGCCTCAGCCAGTTTGATCGCCACCTGCTGCTGCCCCCAGAGGGTGCAGAGCAGCAGCATCAGTTGGAGCAGAAACAGGTCGGTACCCTTGCGCATAACGCCTATGCCACCCGACCCTGCTTGGCCATGTACACCTCATCGCCCTCAACGTGAACAGGGATCATCCCAAAACGGCCGTTCGGCCTCCTGCAGGGCATCGGCCCGACTCAGACCGATATCCTTGAGTTGTGCAGCGTCCAGCAGCGCCAGCTGGCGACGCTGCTCAGCCAGTTGCCACCAGCGCTTGAGCTGGCGGCCGAGTCTGCGCCAGGGCTGGCCCAGATTCAATGGATGGGTAAATGTTGCTGCCAGTGCAAAACCTTTTTGACCTTTCATCTCGTCGCCCTCCTGTGGGGTTGGCGCCAGTCTCGCGCCGGGCTTAAGATCAATCCAACGAATGTTTCTTATACAATGCATCTTGGAGATTGATGAATGGCCAGCTATCCCAGTATCGACAGCGAGCTGCTGCGCACCTTCGTCGCCATTGCCGATCACGGCGGCTTTACCCGCGCCGCCGAGATGGTCAATCGCACTCAGTCGGCGGTCAGCATGCAGATGAAGCGCCTGGAGGAAGACGTGATGCAGCGCCCGCTGTTCCAGCGCGAGGGTCGCCAGCTCAGCCTCACGGCCGAAGGCCAGCTGCTGCTCGGTTATGCCCGGCGCATCCTCAAGCTACATGCCGAAGTGCTGAGCAGCCTGCGCCAACCTCATATGGTCGGCACCGTGCGCATCGGCACGCCGGACGACTATGTGATGCGCTTTATGCAGGGCATTCTGGTGCGCTTTGCTGAAAGCTATCCGCTGGTGCAGGTGGAACTGCATTGCGAGCCCTCTTTCCAGCTGCTGCAACGCCAGGACCTGGACCTGACCGTGGTCACCCGCGAACCGGGCACCGAGATCGGTCAGCTGCTGCGCCAGGAGCGGCTGGTCTGGGCCCAGGCCCGTGGCAGCAACCTGCATGAGCGCGCCACCCTCCCCCTGGCGATGTTCAATGCCCAGTGTTTCTGCCGCTCCTGGGCCTGCAATGGCCTCGATGCCCTGGGTCGCGACTACCGCATTGCCTACACCAGCCCCAGCCTGTCGGCGATCATGGCCGCAGTCAGCGCCGGGCTGGCCATTACCGCCCAGCTGCAGAGCCTGATCAGCGCGGACCTGCAGATTATCGGTGAAGCCGAAGGGCTGCCGGCCCTGCCAGCGGCCAGTATCGTGCTGCTGCGCAACGAGCGCAGTCAGTCCCAGGTCACGGAAACCCTGGCTGAACAGATAGTTGAAGGGTTCAGGCTTTAAGCCCGAGCAGCACGGCGCAGAGCAACAGAAAGGCGGTAAACAGCACGCGCAGCAGGCGCTCGGGCAAGGCATGGGCCAGGCGCACGCCCCAACTGATGCTGAGCAGCCCGCCGAGCGCCAGGGGTAGCCCCAGCCACCAGTCGACCTGGCCATGCAGGCCGTAGCTGACCAGGGTCACCAGGGTACTGGGCGCCGCCAGCGCCAGGGACAAGCCCTGCGCCACCACCTGACTGGCGCCGAATACGGCCGTCAGCACCGGCGTGGCCAACACCGCCCCGCCCACTCCGAACAAGCCGCCAAGCACGCCCGCAGCGCTGCCCAGCAACGTCAGCCAGGGCCAGGGCTGGCGCAACTGGGCACTGACCATAGGCGGGCGCTGGTACAGGCGCAGCAGATTGTAGGCTGCCAGGGTCAGGAGAAAGCCGACAAAGGCCAGACGCATGGGTTGCGCCTCCAGACTGATCGCCCAGGAAGCCCCCAGCCAGGCAAATACCAGGCTGCTAAGCCCCAGGGCCAGGGCATGCTGCAGCGCGATGCGATTACGCTGGTGATAGCGCCACAACGCCAGCAACACATTGGGCACCACCATCACCAGGGCGGTGCCCTGGGCCAGCTGCTGATCCAGACCAAACAGCACACCCAAGGCGGGAATGGCGATCAGACCACCACCAATACCGAACAGGCCACCCAGGGTGCCCAGCAGCAGCCCCAGCAGCAGGTTGAGGGTGAAGTCCAGCAGGGTCATGGCAGGTTCCAGAAGGCGTTGTCCAACAGCGCGTACCCGGACAGGCGCAGCGCAATCCGGTTCGGCGCGGACCTGGATTGAGCCATGGTTTATCTGGCTACAAGGCTGCGTAGTGGGTTGCAGGGAGTGGCGAGCGCATAAAAAACCCGACGCAAGGTCGGGTTTCGAGCAGGCTCAGCCAGTCGTTAGGCTTGTGGCGCCTGGGTGCGGCCCTTGTAGGAACCGTCACGGGTATCGATTTCGATCCAGTCGTCGATATTGCAGAAATCGGCCACTTTCACTTCGGTGCCGTTGGACAGCTTGGCCGGCTTCATGACCTTGCCGGAGGTGTCGCCACGGGCGGAGTTCTCGGTGTAGGTGATCTGACGCACGATGGTGGTCGGCAGATCAACGGAGATCACCTTGCCTTCGAAGAACACGGCTTCGCAGATATCGGTCATGCCTTCTTCGATAAAGGGCAGCACGCTTTCCAGATCTTCGGCGCGCAACTCGTAGGAGTTGAACTCGGGATCCATGAATACATAGTCCTCGCCGCTGATATAGGACAGGGTCACTTCCTTGCGCTCAAGGATGACCGGCTCCATCTTGTCGTCGGCTTTGTACACGGTTTCAGTCTTGGAACCGTTCAGCAGGTTCTTCAGCTTCATCTTGACGATGGCGCTGTTGCGGCCGGACTTGGTGAACTCGGCCTTCTGGATCAGCCACGGCTGGCCATCGATCAGGGCCACGCTGTTGGGCTTCATTTCTTGTGCGGTTTTCATACGAATATCCGAAATGTGCGGGGAGGTACTAATTTCTAGGCCGCGTATCATAGCCAATTTTGGTAAAACAGCACCAGCGCCGCGGCAAGATCCCGCTGTTCGGCCTGCTGCGCGCACCAGCGTTCGGCCTGCTCACACTGCGCCGCCCAGCTCTGTTGCAGGCCTTGCCAGGCATCCGAGATATCTGTACCGGTGTTCCAGGCCTGGAACAGACCGCCTAGGGCAGCGCCTGCAGCTGACGGCATGGCAGTGGTATAGAGCCTTAGAAAGGCCTGAAGTTTTTCCAGGTGGGCATCCTCGGCCTGCTGATAGATATGCCAGAGGAAGGGCCTTCCGGCCCACTGGGCGCGAACGAAGGAATCCTCGCCGCGCACGGCATTCAAGTGGCAGCTCCACAACAGCCGGTCATAGTCATCCTGGCTGACGAACGGCAGCACCTGAATCTGCAGCGCCCCCTTATGCAACCTGTCTCCTACCGCCAGTGACGTACCGGCCCAATCGCTCAAACTGCTCAGAATACGCCCCTCGGGTACCAGCAACTGGGTCGCCTGCTGATCCGTCGCCAGGGCCTCCAGCCAACCAGGCAAGGCCGAGTTCTCATAGGCAAATAAAGAGATGCGCCGCGCTCCGGCCAGAGGCTGTACCCCCAGCCCCTGCAAAAACGCCAAGCTGGCCTGCTCGTCCTGTTGCCAGATCCGCCGCCGCGCCAGCAGTTCCCGCTCGCGCAACAGGCCACCCGTGGCGGCCGTAAAGCCTGGGAAGAAAAAATACTTCGGCAGCCCACCAGTCTGCATCGACGGCAAACCGTGACAGCCGTCGACCCAGTCCTCGGCGCTGAGATACTCCAGATTCAGCCACAGGGGTTTGACCGAACGTTGGCTCATGGCCTCGATATAGGCCGGCGGCAGCGCACAGGCAAAGGCCTCAATCACCACATCCGCGGGTTCAACGGGCCGCCACTGCGCGGGCCAATGGCAGAGCTCCACTCCCTGCAGCACCTGACGGGAGGCAGCTGAGTCGGCCGCAGGGCAGATACGGGCCAAGACGCCCAGGTCATCGACCCATAGACGCACCGCCTGCTCCTGTTCGGCAACCAGCTGACGAGCCAGCCGCCAGGTCACGCCGATATCGCCGTAATTGTCGACCACGCTGCAGAAAATATCCCAGCTCGCTTTCATTCCTGCCCCCACCCAACCAGGCACGCAGTGTAGCAATGGGCGCAAGCAAGAGCAGAACCGAGTATCTGCACAACCAAGTGGTCGACCTCAAGCACTGGCCGCTAATGACGCTCGCCAAGTAAAGAGCTTGGGAGGAATGGCCATCTCAGCTTGACGAAACCTCCTTGGCAACCGTTGCGTCAGCCTCGGGAACCTTTTGCGCCACCCAGTCGCTGAGCAGGCTGTAGGCCACCGCCAGCAGGGTCGGGCCGAGGAACAGGCCCATAAAGCCAAACGCCAGGATACCGCCGAACACCCCGAACAACACCACGATCAGCGGCAGATTGCCGCCGCGGCTGATCAGATAGGGCTTGAGGATATTGTCCACTCCGCTGATCACAAAGAAGCCCCAGACCAGCAGGAAAATCCCCATGCCGACCTCCCCCTGCCAGAACAGCCAGAGCACTGCGGGGCCCCAAATCAGTGGCGGTACCATGATCAGGCTGAAGCCGAAGGTGAGGATGCCCAGCAGCCAGGCCCCTGGAATGCCGGCAATGCTGAAACCGATCCAGGCCAGCAGCGCCTGAGCCGCTGCCGTGCCGATCACGCCGTTGACCACCCGCTGCACCGTACCGGCCACCAGCTCCAGATAATGATTGGCACGGTCACCAATCAGGCGCTCCAGCAAGCTGTGGACGAACACGGCCAGACGCGGTCCGTCACGGTAGAAGAAAAACAGCAACACCAGGCTCAGCGCCAGCTCCAGCATGCCGCCACCAATCTGCGCGCTGCGCGCCAGCAACCAGTTACCCACCTGCCCCAGATAGGGCCGCAGGCTGGCGAGAAAGGCCGCGCCCTGCTGGTCAATGGTTGCCCAGAGGCTCTCCAGGCTCTCACCCAGCAGCGGCACACTGACCAGCCAGACTGGTGCCGACGGTAAGCCTTCTAGTTGAAAGTCCTTGATCAGAGCGGTGACATCCTTGATGTGATCGGCCAGGTTAAACCCCAGCATCACCAGCGGCACTGCCACCAGTAACGTCCACAGCAGGGTCAACAACCCGGCAGCCAGGGACAGGCGCCCCCCCAGCAGGCGGGTCAGCAGGCGCATGACCGGCCAACTGGCGAAGGCTAGCACTGCCGCCCAGAACAGCGCCGACCAGAATGGCGCCAACACCCAGAGGCACGCACCCAGCAGAGCGAACAGTAGAATCTGCACCAGTAAACGATCATGCGCAGCCATGAACAGCAGCTCCCTGCAGGAAAAACGAGAAAAGGCTCTGCACCAGGGTACAGAGCCTTTATCCAATAACGCCATAGTACTCAGCGTAGCAACTTGATGTGCAACCCTTCCGGCGCCTTGTTGCCCAACTCCAGTCGCGCCGCCCGCACCCGCAACGCCACCAGCGCCTCACGCCAGGCCTCGGCCTGCGCCCCGTCCAGGCTGACACGCAGGGTACTGTCCAGGTTAAGGCTGCGCGCCAACAACGCCGCCCAGGCCTCGCTGGGTTGACTGTGACGCGGCAGATGTAGCTCACCCGTGCTGCGCAGTTGCCGCAGCAGGGTCGCCGGAGTCGGCAGCACCTCGGCCAGGGGTGCATTGGCACGCAGCAATTCGGCATGCAGGTAAGCGCGCCGATTGCCGCGGGTAATGCTGTACAAGGCCAGAAGGCTGTCTGCCGGCTCGGCCAGACGCATCAGTACATAGGCCTGCTGGTCATCAGAACCATACAGGGTGGCATTATCGAATACCGCATTGGCCCACAGGCTGCTGGAGCCACACTCGCGGCCTTCGCACCAATAGAGCAGTTCGGCCTGCTGCGCCTGCAGGGCCTGGCGGGCCGTATCGAAGACTTCGCCGGCCGAATGGGTACGTGGTAGCTCATAGGTAAGAGCCGTAAAAGCGCCCTGCGCCGCCACTTCGCGCTCGTAGCGCAATTTACCGCTGATACGCCGAATGGCCCCTTGCGGATAAATACGCTCCTGCTGGGCGACCTCGCGGAAACTGACGATCTGGCTACCGGGAAAGCGTGGCAACACGTCCAGATCACGACTGCCAGTTACGTCCGCTTGGACGCTTGCCGCAGCCAATAGCAGCGCTAATCCAGTGACTACACGCATAGGCTGCCTCATTTCATCAACATCGACTGGGCGGCCTTGACCACCTTGTCGCCTTCTTCCTCGCGAGGTGGCACCTGCAAGCCTCGCTGCACCGCCGGCCGCTCGGCCACGGACTGCATCCAGCGCTGCAAATGCTCAAGCCCCTCGACCGAGACACCGGCCCAGTCATGGATGCGCACCCAAGGGTAGGTGGCGATATCGGCAATGCTGTAATTACCGGCCAGGAACTCGGCCTCACCCAGACGCCCATCCAGCACTTCGTAAAGACGCCGGGTTTCATGCTGGTAACGGTCGATGGGGCCCTGCAGTTTTTCCGGGAAATAGCGGTAGAACACATTGGCCTGCCCCTGCATCGGGCCAACCCCACCCATCTGGAACATCAGCCACTGGATCACCCGCGAGCGCCCTTTGGCATCGCTGGGGATCAACTGACCGGTTTTTTCCGCGAGATACAGCAATATGGCGCCGGACTCGAACACGGCGAAGTCGTCGTTATCACGATCGACGATGGCCGGAATGCGCCCATTCGGATTGATGGCGAGAAAGGCTGGGCTCTTCTGCTCCTTCCTGTCAAAGCTCAGCGCATGCAGGCTGTAGGGCAGCTGCAGTTCCTCCAGGGCAATGGACACCTTGTGACCATTGGGGGTGGCGGCGGTATACAGGTCGATCATGCAAATCTCCATGGCAATCGACCACACCTTTCCCCAGTTGCCTTCGGCAAGTCAAGACGCTTGCAGGAAAGCTTTGAAACAGTCTGCTACCAGTTGCGCGCCGGATTCGTCATCCAAGTGCAGATGATGCCCTCCAGGCAGGCGCACCACATCCAGAGGCAGACCACCGAGCAAGGCGCCAAGTTGCGGCTGCGCATGCAGCATACCCTGCTCGGCCAGCACCAGCTTGACCGAGCATTGCAGGGCCTTGACGAAAGCCTGGGCATGGGCCTGGGTCAGACGCAGTGGCGAGGGCAGCGTGAGGCGACTGTCGGTGCGCCAGGTATAACCACCGGGCACGGGCATCAGGCCGCGCTGGGCGAGCAACTCGGCCGCCTCAAAACTCACCGCACCCACACCACGCATGCGTGCCTGCACCGCTCGTTCGAACTCGGCATACACCGGCTTGCGCTTGTCCACCAGCGCCAGCTGCGCACGCAAGGCTTCGCCCAGTTTGCTCGGTGCTGTATCGGCCTCGCCGGTATAGGGCATCAGCCCATCAATCAGAGCCAGGCGCTCGACCCGCTCGGGCATGGCCCCGGCCAGCAGCACCGAAACGATGGCGCCCATGGAGTGGCCAAGCAGTGAGAAGCGCTGCCAACCGAATTGCTCGGCCACCTGCAGCACGTCATGCACATAATCCCAGATGGCATAGCTGCCGCCTGCTGGACGGTGATCAGAATGGCCGTGGCCGGCGAAATCCAGAGCGACGATGCGCAGGCCCGGCAGTTTCGGCGCCAGGCGGGTAAAACTGGCGGCATTGTCCAGCCAGCCATGCAGGGCGATCACCGGGCGTCCATCCTCGGGGCCATAAAGATGAGCCGCCAGCTCGATATGGGGCAGGCGCAGGCGTACTTCTTCGCAATTCAGACTCATGCGCTGCGTTCCTCTGTGCTGTGACCGGACCAACGGGTAAACAATCGGCGCAGCAGTTCGGCGGTGTCCTGGGGACGCTCCAGGGGAAACATATGGCCACCGGGCAGGGTCAGGTACTCGCCTTTTGGCACCCGTTTCACCAGGCGGGCATGGTGCGGCAGCACCACTCGGCTGTGGCGGCCGCGCACCCTGGCCAGCGGCACCTGCCGCTGCTGCGGGCGACCCGGGCTGGTGTGCGGCACGCTGCGGTAGATGCTGATCTCGGTGGCCGGATCGAAACGCAGGCGCAAGCTGTCTCCTGCGGGCTGCAGACCATGGCGTACATAGGCCTCCAGACAGTCCGGATCGAAACGGCGGAACAGGCTCTTGGCGGCAAAATAGCCGCGGGCCTCCTCCAGGTCGCTAAACGCCTCGCGTCGCCCCAGGGTGCGACCGGC
>JBFHPI010000050.1:0-12063 GCA_041592855.1 Pseudomonas sp. | reverse complement strand
TGGGCGAGCCTGTCGACTGCCATGAAAGGGCATTTCGACAATAACCAGGCGCTGTTCAGCTATCTGATGGGCAATCGGGCCAATGAAGCGCCGGCCGGGCTCAAGTATCGGGCGCGCAGCACGCTGCTGGGCGATATCGTCAACTCCACCCTGGTGATCGCCAACAAGCAGAACTGGGGCTATCAGGGCATTGTGCCCAAGCCCACAGGCACAGGTGCGCAAACCTATAGCGAGTTTGTCGCCAGCAAGGCGAGTCGCGCCCCGACTCTGTTTGTTGGGGCCAACGATGGCTTCCTGCATGCTTTCAATGCCAACAGTGGCCAGGAGCAGTTCGCCTATATGCCCAATGGCGTGTTGCCGAATGTTAAGCAGTTGGCGGCCAGTGATTACAAGCATCGCTATTTCGTAGACGGCAAATTGCATGTGCGTGATGCAGTGCTGAATAACCAGTGGCGCACCGTACTGGTGGGCGGCCTGGGTGCCGGTGGCAAGACCGTCTTCGCCCTGGATGTGACCGATACCTCGGCCAGCGGCTTCGATGCCAGCAAGGTGCTATGGGAAATCAAGGACGACGCCGACTTGGGCTTTACCTACAGCGAGCCGCTGGTTGGGCGCATGAAGAACGGTAAATGGGCCGCCATCTTCGGTAATGGCCACGGCAGCACGAACAATGACTCCGTGCTGTTTATCGTTGATCTGGAAACCGGCGCGGTCAACAAGGTGCGTGCCGGCACCGCTACCGGTGGCATGTCCACGCCATCCTTTATCTATGCCAAGGACGACGCCGGGCATATCTATGTGGACGAGATCTTTGCCGGTGACCTCAATGGCAACCTGTGGAAGTTCAACCTGAAGAAAAACGGCACCAGCGCCGCCGACTTCGAAGTCAGCCTCAAGTCTGGCAGTACACCGCAGCCACTCTATGTGGCAGCCGATAGCGCCGGTAAGCGCCAGCCTATTACGGTCAAACCGGAGATTGCCCCTCATCCCAAAGCGGGTGTGCAGGGCAATGTGATCTATTTCGGTACCGGGCGTATGTACGGCGTAGGTGATGTGACGGATGCCAGTGTCCAGTCCCTGTACGGTATTTGGGATAAGAAAAATAACAGTGGTGCATCGACGGCCTTTAGCGGACGTGCCCTGTTGGATGCGCGCAGCATTCTCTTCGAGGGTTCGGCTTTTGATCGCCAGGTACGGGTGCTTGATGCACCTACCACGGACATTGACTGGAGTAGCAAGCGCGGCTGGGTGCTCGATTTGCGCTCACCAACTCAGGGAGCGCAGGGCGAGCGGGTGATCTTCTCGCCGCGTATCCTGTTGGGACGCCTTGTAGTGCAAACAGCCATTCCGTCCACTGACCCCTGTCTGGGAGGGGGGAGTGGTTGGACCATGGTGCTGGATCTGGAGACTGGTGGCCGTCTCAACTATGTCCTGTTCGATATGAACAAGGATGGCAAGTTCGATAATGCCGATACTGTGGTGGTTAATGGCGAGTCGTTGCCAGTTTCAGGTATTGGTACGACTACGAGTATTCCTACAGGTGGCTTTGACCTGTTGGACAAGGATCGCTATTGGCTGTGCCGCGGTACCGGAGTTGAAGACTGTATCCCGGCGGCCAATACCCTGAAGATCATCGAGGGGCGGCAGTCCTGGATTCAGCTGCAATGATATAGCTGGTCGCGCACCCCGGATTTCGGGTTGCGCGGCTGGATCCCTTTCAGATTATGGATACAGCACAATGCGTCGAGAGCAGGGCTTCAGCCTTATCGAGTTGATGATTGCGGTGGTGATCATCGGCATTCTGGCCGGTATCGCCTACCCCAATTACATGGAGTATCTGGCGCGCGGCAAGCGTGCCGAGGCCAAGGCGGCCCTGATGGATGGCGCACAACGTCTGGAGCGCTACTTTGCCGTGCAGGGGACCTATCTGGATGCAACGAACAACCTGGCGGCGGTGTTCCCAGCCCAGGTGGGTGATGGTGCCCCTTACTACAACATCGCCGTCAGCGGTAACCCTACCGCTACCAGCTTTGTGCTGCGAGCCACTCGGGCCAGCACTATGCAGGCTGACGAGTGCGGAGATTTCCAGATCAGCCATACCGGGGCGCAAACCCTGGCCAATAACACGCGTACGGTTGCCCAGTGCTGGTAGCCTGAGGCTTGCTGGCGTATAACGGGCCGCTTTATGCAGATAAAGCGGCCCGTTTGCATTTGGAGAGCCTATGCGAGTTTTACTGATTGGCGGTGGCGCCATTGGCATGATCAGTGCCCATATGTTGGCCAGTGCTGGTATCGAGGTGTGCCTGCTGGATAAGAGCGAATTGGGTCTGGAGTCCTCCTGGGCCGGCGGGGGGATCGTTTCACCGCTATATCCCTGGCGCTATAGCTCCGCTGTGACGGCACTGGCCCATTGGTCGCAGCAGTTTTATCCGGATTTAGCCGAAACCCTGCTAGAGGTAACCGGCATTGATCCAGAGGTGTATGCCACCGGTTTGTACTGGTTGGATCTGGACGATGAAGATCAGGCACTGGCCTGGTCGTCCCGGACAGGGCGCAGACTTGAGCAGGTAGCCCTGAGTCAGGTGCGGATGGCGGTTCCCGCATTGGGCGCCGGTTTTGCCCGGGCGCTGCATATGCCCGGCGTCGCCAATGTGCGCAACCCCCGCCTGCTCAAGGCCCTGCGTGCAGCCTTGTTGCAGCTGCCCAATGTCAGCCTGCATAAGGATTGTGCCGTGACCGGGTTTTTACGCCAGGGGGATAGTGTAATAGGCGTGCGCACAGCCGCAGGGGAGTTTTATGCCGATCGGGTTGTGCTCACCGCCGGAGCCTGGAGCGGCGAACTGCTGCGCAATCTGGGGCTTGAGTTGCCGGTGGTGCCGGTCAAGGGCCAGATGATTCTCTATAAGTGTGCAGAGGATTTTCTACCGGCCATGCTGCTGGCCAAGGGACGCTATGCGATCCCCAGGCGAGATGGCCATATTCTGATTGGCAGTACCCTGGAGCATGCCGAGTTCGACAAGACCCCAACGGATGAGGCGCTTAACAGCCTCAAGGCTTCGGCTGTCGAGTTATTGCCGGCGCTGGCCGAAGCAGAAGTCGTGGGGCATTGGGCGGGGCTGCGTCCGGGCTCACCCGAGGGTATTCCCTTTATCGGGTCGGTTCCCGGGCATGAGGGCTTGTGGCTGAACTGCGGGCATTACCGCAATGGTCTGGTGCTGGCACCGGCGTCCTGCCGGCTGTTGACGGATTTGCTCTTGGGGCGCGAGCCGGTGGTGGATCCGGCGTCTTATGCGCCGGCGGGGCGCTTAGCGGGTTCCGCCTAGCCTATTGCACGGTTGTCGGGGCCGGCTGGCTGGCGATGCGGATGAGCTGATCGTCAGCCGGCTGGCGCCGGCACAGTTCTTTTGCGCTCAATCGATCCCAAGTTTCTTCAGACGATAGCGCATCGAGCGAAAGCTCAGCCCCAGGCGTTGCGCGGCGGCGGTGCGATTCCAACGGGTTTCCTCCAGGGCCTGCATGATCAGCTTGCGCTCGATGTTTTCCAGGTGATCTTCCAGGTTGTCGATCTGCGCCAGGCTGGTTTCGCCGGCATCACCCCCATGGCAGGCGTCGCTCAGGCGCAGGTCGCTGGCGCTGATCAGGTCGTCTTCGCACAGGGTGTAGGCACGCTCCAGCATGTTTTCCAGTTCACGCACGTTGCCGGGGAAGCGATAGCTTTTGAGCTTTTCCAGGGCCTCGGGGGCCAGGCGTGCCGGGTTCAGGCCGCTGCCTTCGGCCAGGCGCTTGAGCATGATTTCGGCCAATTGAGCGATATCTTCGCGACGCTCACGCAGCGACGGTACGTGCAACTCGATGACATTCAGTCGGTAGTACAGGTCCTGGCGAAAGCGCTCGGCGGCCACCTCGGCGGCCAGGTCCTTGTGGGTGGCGCAGAGAATCCGCACATCCACCACCACCTCCTGCTGGCCACCCACGGCGCGCACGGCCTTCTCCTGAATGGCGCGCAGCAGTTTGACCTGCATGGCCAGAGGCAGGTCGGCCACCTCATCGAGGAACAGCGTGCCGCCATTGGCGGCCTGGAACAGCCCCTGCTTGTCTTCGATGGCGCCGGTGAAACTGCCCTTCTTGTGGCCGAAGAATTCACCTTCCATCAGCTCGCTGGGGATGGCGCCGCAGTTGACCGGGACGACCGGTTGTTCAGCACGTGGGCCGTGTTCGTGGATCAGGCGCGCCACCAGTTCCTTGCCACTGCCCGATTCGCCACTGATATAGACCGGCGCCTGACTGCGGGCCAGTTTGAGGATCTGCTTGCGCAGGGCCTTCATCGGTGGCGAGTCACCGAGCAGGCGGCTGTCCACGGGCAGCTCTTCGCCTTCGGCCTGGCCCAGACGAAGGGCCGTGGCCACCAGCTCGCGCAAGCGGCCCAGGTCCACCGGTTTGGTCAGAAAGTCGAAGGCACCGGCCTTGAGCGCATTGATCGCAGTATCCAGGCTGCCGTAGGCGGTGATCATGGCCACCGGCACCTGGGGATGGCGCTGCTGGATATGCTGCACCAGATCCAGGCCGGTGCCGTCGGGCAGGCGCATATCGGTCAGGCACAGATCGAACGGCTCCTTGGCCAGCCAGTCGCGGGCTTCCTTGACGTTGCGGGCGCTGCGCGTGTCGAGCTTCATCCGACCCAGGGTGATTTCCAGAAGTTCGCGGATATCGGGTTCGTCGTCGACGATCAGGGCTCTCTGACGGGTCATTTTCAGCTCAGTTTGCGCGAGTGGGCGAAGGTGATGCGCAGGCAGCTGCCGCCGCCTTCACGCAGTTTATAGTCAAGACGGGCCTGATTGCTCTCGCACAGTTCACGGGAAATATACAGGCCCAGGCCCGTGCCCTTGCTTTCAGTGGTGTAAAAGGGTTCGAACAGGTGCTGCTGCTGCTCTTCGCTGATGCCCGGGCCATCATCCAGCACTTCCAGTACTGGTAGGTCGCTTTCCTCGTCGCGGTAGAGCCTGAGCCAGACCTGAGCCCTGGGGTTCTTCTGGGCGCTGTAGCGCATGCCGTTTTCCACCAGGTTGCTCAGCACCTGGTCGAGTTGGTGTGGATCCATGCGGGTCTGGATACTGCCTGCTGGCGTATCCAAATGGAGGGTCTGGTCGCTGGCAGCAGTACTGCGGAACTCGCTGGCGAAGCGGTGCAGCCAGTATTTCAAATCGAGAAGCTGGGGCTCGGCCTGGCGTCGGCGTGACAGCTGCAGGACGTTCTCGATGACCAGGTTCATGCGTCGCGAGTGATCCTGGATGATCTGCGCCAGGCGTTTGTCCGGGCCGTGCAGCTCTTCAGACTCCTGCAGCAGCTGGGCGGCATGGCTGATGGCCCCCAGGGGGTTGCGGATCTCGTGGGCGATGCCTGCCGTCAGGCGCCCCAGGGATGCCAGCTTGAGCTGCTGGGCCTGCTGGGCGATTTGCGAGATATCGTCGAGAAAGACCAGGGTGTGCTGATGATCGCCCCGTTGCAGGGTAATAAAGCTGGGCTGCAGGACGCGATCATTGGCGACAGCCTTAAGGCTGGCCGGGCGCAGGCTGGGGTTGTGCAGCCACTGTTGCAGGCGTTTGATCAGTTCCGGGCAACGTGGGTCGAGAATCTTGCCGGTCAGATCATCGTGCCCCAGTAGATGGCGAGCCCCTTCGTTGGCTAGCAGCACCCGGTGTTGGGCGTCCAGCACCAGAATGCCGGTGCGCATGCGTTGCAGGATCAGGGCGTTGAGGGCTTCCAGGTTGGCCACGTCGGCGGCGCGCTGTTCGGCCAGGCTCTCGCTGACCTGCAGGCGGCGGGTCAGGGCCTGGATAAACAGGGCAGCGGCAAAGCACAGGGCCCCCAGGGCGCCGACCTGCACATATTGCGCTGCCGCCGCCGGGCGACTGAGACTGAGGTAGAAGGTCAGGTAGATCATGCCGATGGCAGCGGCCGCCGCAATCAGCAGGCCAATACGCCCGCGCAGCAAAATGTTGGCGATGGCCACGGCCACGATCAGCAGGTTACCGATGCCGCTGGGGGTGCCGCCGGCCGCATAAAAGAGACCGGACAGCAGACACACGTCGATCAGTGCGAGGACAAAGACCTGGCCTAGGCGCCTGGGGTCGCGCATTGCGCCGATTACCAGCACATTCAGAATCAGGTACAGCCAGCTGCCTTGTTGAAACAGCTGTGCATTGGCCAGATCGAGCAACTCTTCATCGAGGTTGCTGGCCACCAGCAGAGCCAGGGTGATACCGATAACCAGGCGGTACAGATGATAGAGACGCAGGATACGGCGCCCCTGAGGCCCGGAGAGCGAGTGTGCTTCAGTGTCCACTGGCAGAGGGGCCCTGTTCGAGATGGGCCTGGCTGCAGTACCAGTTCTGATCCTGGGTCAGGGCATTGGCTTGGGGGATATGCACGCCACAGTGGGCGCAACGCACCATCGGCTGAGGGTTGTCATGGGGCGTGCGGCGAGACTGCTGTGCGCGGGTAAAGCGCCGCCAGAGCCATACGGCAGCGCAGATGATGGCGATCCAGAATAACAAACGGAACAGGCCCATAACGGTCTCGTTTCTCGGGAAAGTGGCCAGTTTAGCTAAGCCCGCAGGTGTAGCCCAGCATTGTGCTGAGTGACATAAAGCACAAATAGGATGATGAAAGTAGCGTAACTGCAGGTTTTAGCTAGCCTTATCTCCCAGGCTATCTTCACCTCCGCGAGGAACATCGCTGATGTCGCAAGTGCCGGATCATAGGCTTGGGCGCGTTTGTGTTCATTCTGGATGCATTCTCCGAGCGCGGCCGCTCCTGGTCGGTATGCTGCTGGCGCTGGTTGCTGTCGGCGGCTGCAGCGAGCGGCTGGATCATCAGTCGATTGTCAGTAATCGCAGTGCGATCAAGGCCAGCGAACTGTTGCAAAGCCATGCCGACCGCATGGCCACCCTGGCCATGCGCAACAACCTCAATAGCCTGTATCGCCTGATGGATAAGCTCTATGCGCGCAACCCGCGTGAGTGGCGCAAGAGCGGCTTTGCCAGTGTTGAGCGGGCCAAGCAGCAGGTACATGAGGCCATTGAGCAGGGGCGCGCTCTGCCGGACCTTGCCGGGCGCAGCGATATTGAGGCGTTAAGCCATGCCCTGAGTCCGGAGTATCGAGGCGATCGGGTCGCCGCCTATATCTATGCCCTGGGCAGCATGCTGATTGCCGCCCATGGTGGGCGCACCGAGTATTACCTGACCCACTCGCTGGATGTGCAGTTTATCCACAATGCCGCGCGCAATGTGGAGAAGGCCGCTTGGATGCTGGCCAACCGTCGTGATGAGCAGGGCGCGCCCTGGCTGCTGTCCAACGAGATGTCCGAGCAGGGCAACAATCTCAGTTATGCGGTGGAATTCGGCAAGATAGTGGCACGCCTGGACTTACTGACCGATGTGCTGGATGAACGCTACCGGCGCATTGGTGTGAATTACGCCCATGGGCTGCTGTTTCTCAACTTTCTGCCGGTGCAGTAATGCCTACTGCTCCCAGCGTTGCTGGATTTCGGCCAGCTTGCCCTGGGTATGCAGGCGCTTCAGGGCGGCGCTGAACTGCTGGGCGCGCTGCATATCGTCCTTGGCGAAGGCGACCTGTAGGAGCGGGCCGTGCCCGCGATAGTTTTGACGTGCATGGTTTATTCGCGGCCATGGGCCGCTCCTACAAATGCCTACAAGCCGATCGATGCAGTTGTTCCCTCAATCCCAATCCCTGATCAGGCCACGAAAGCAGGCGTTGATCATCGGTGCGGCGTCCTGCAGCGGGTCGAATAGGCCGGGATCGCGCAGCCAGTCGTGAAACAGCCCCACCAGCATCCCGTGCAGGCTGCGCGCCGCCAGGCGCGGGCTGATGCCGGGCTGCAGGCGCGGAGTGACTTCGGCGCGGGCGAACTGCTGCTCGCACAACTCGATAAACAGATTGATAAAGGCCTCGTGACGCTCTTCCGCCTCGCGCAGCTCGGCGGTGAACTCGCAGCGACGCAGCAGGATGGTGAAGATGCGCCGCCTCTGTGCGTCCCGGGCCAGGTTGGCGATGGCCTCGCTGCACAGGTCGCGCAGGGTCAGCAGCGGGTCATGCTCGCCGCAGCCGCGCATGCGTTCGGCCAGCTGTTCCGGCGGCAGGCGTACCTGGCTGAGCATTTCGTGAAAAAGGTGGGCCTTGTTCTCGAAGTGCCAGTACAGCGCGCCGCGGGTGACGCCGGCATGGCGGGCGATCTGTTCCAGGCTGGTATGGGCGACACCATTCTCCAGGAAAAGCGTTTCCGCGGCGGCCAGCAGGGCGCAGCGGGTCTGTTCGGCTTCTTCTTTGGTTCGGCGCATGGTGACGGGTCGGTTATTGGCTAGGCTCAGGGAGCGGGCGGGCAAAGTGTAATAAATCCGAAAGGCACACGCTATTTACAAACATTCATGTATGTATATAGCATTGCCGGCCTGAAAGTAGCGCCTGCGCGGTTCTGGAGACACCCCATGCATTTCTCTCGCGTTTTCCCCGCACTCTGCGGGGTATTGTTGTTGCCGCTGGCAAGCCTTCCGCTTCTGGCCGCCGAGGCGCCGCCTGCGCCCGAGGTAGTGGTGGAAGTGGTGGCTCCCCAGCCCTTGCCGCTGGAGCTGGAGTACTCGGCGCGCACCGCGGGTTACCGTGAGGTGCAGGTGCGTGCCCAAGTCAGCGGCATCTTGCAGGAGCGCACCTATCTGGAGGGGAGTGCGGTCAAGCAGGGGCAGGTGATGTTTCGCATCGACCCGCGTACCTATCAGGCGGCCCTGGCCCGGGCCAAGGCGGCCCTGGCTCAGGAACAGGCGCGCTACCGACAGACCGAGCGCGACCTCAAGCGCATTCGCGAGCTGCAACAGAAGGGCTTTGCCAGCGAGAGCGAGCTGGACAACGCCATCTCCAACTTCGAGCAGAGCAAGGCCAATATCCAGGCGGCCGAGGCCGAGGTGCAGGCCAAGCAGATCGACCTCGACTACACCACGGTACGGGCGCCGATTTCCGGCATCACCAGCCGTGAGACGGTGTCCGAGGGCAGCCTGATGGTGGCCGGCGACCCCAATGCCAGCCTGCTTAGCCAGATCACCCAGCTCGATCCCATTTTCGTCAACTTTGCCGCGCCGGATTCGGATGTGGAAGCGGTGCGCCGCGGTCTGCAGGGTGGCAGCGTGGCGCGCCCGGACAGCGGCAAGTTGACGGTGCAGGTGCTGCTTGGCGATGGCAGCCCCTACCCCCTGGAGGGGCAGGTGGATTTCACCGACAGCCTGGTGGATCCCGGTACCGGCAGCGTCAGCGTGCGGGCGGTATTGCCCAACCCCGAACAGAAGCTGCTGCCGGGACAGTTCGTCCGGGTGCGGGTGCTGGGGTTGCAGATGCCCAGCGCCATCAGTCTGCCGGAACGGGCCATCGCCCAGGGGCCCAATGGCACCTTTGTCTATGTGGTGGACGAGACGGGCAGTGCGCGCATGCGTGAGGTGCGGACCGGGCATACCGTGCAGGGCCGCTGGGTGATCGAGTCCGGTCTGCAGGCCGGAGAGCGGGTGATAGTCGAGGGGCTGGCCAAGGTGCGCCCGGGCAGCCCGGTGCATATCGCTGCGCCAGCCTCAGGAGAGTAACCCGGTGATTTCACGCTTCTTTATCGACCGCCCGGTATTTGCCGCGGTCATCTCGGTGGTTATCGTGCTGGCCGGTCTGATGGCCATGCGCAGCCTGCCGATTGCCCAGTACCCGCAGATCCTGCCGCCCCAGGTGTCGGTCAGCGCCAGTTATGCCGGGGCCAGCGCCCAGGTGATCGCCGAGACCGTGGCCGCCCCGCTGGAGCAGTCGATCAACGGTGTCGAGGGCATGATCTACCAGCAGTCCAATTCCGGCGGTAACGCGATGAGCCTGTCGGTGTACTTCGAGGTGGGCCGCGATCCTGATCAGGCCACCATCGACGTCAACAACCGTGTCCAGGCCGCCCTGGCCAAATTGCCGGAGGAGGTGCGGCGGCAGGGCGTCAAGGTGCAGAAGAAGTCCTCGGACATTCTCCAGGTGGTCACCCTGTACTCGCCGGATGGCTCCCGCGACCCGGTGTATATCAGCAACTATGCGTTGATCAATGTGATCGACGAGCTCAAGCGCCTGCCCGGCGTCGGTGATGTCACCCAGTTCGGTTCGAAAGACTATTCGATGCGTATCTGGCTGCGCCCGGACAAACTGGCGCAGTACAACCTGACCCCCAGCGATGTGGTGGCCGCCATCCGCGAGCAGAACTCGCAGTTTGCCGCCGGCAGCTTCGGCCAACAGCCGCTGCAGCAGGAGCAGGACTTCACCTACACGGTGACCACCCAGGGTCGCTTTACCGACCCGGCCGAGTTCGAGCATGTGATTCTGCGCAGCGATGCCACCGGTGCCAGTCTGCTGCTCAAGGATGTCGCACGCATCGAGCTGGGCGCCCAGGACTACTCGCTGATCACCTCACTCAACGGCCAGCAGAATGCCGCGTTCGGCGTTTACCTGCAGCCCGGCGCCAATGCCCTGGATACGGCGGCAGCGGTGACCGAGGCACTGCAGCGCCTGGAGCGCAACTTTCCCAGCGGCATGGCCTACAAGGTGCCCTACGACACCACCAAGTTTGTCCGGGTGTCCATTGACGAGGTGATCAAGACCTTCTTCGAGGCCCTGGTGCTGGTGGTGCTGGTGGTCTTTATCTTCCTGCAGAACTGGCGCGCCACGCTGATTCCGGTGTTGGCCATTCCGGTGTCGCTGGTCGGCACCTTTGCCGGCATGTATATGCTGGGTTTCTCCATCAACCTCTTGACCCTGTTCGGCATGGTGCTGGCCATCGGCATCGTGGTGGACGACGCCATCGTGGTGATCGAAAACGTCGAACGGGTAATGAACACCGACAAACTCGGCCCCCGCGAGGCCACCATCAAGGCCATGGAGGAGGTGACCGGGCCGATCATTGCCATCGTTCTGGTGCTCTGTGCCGTGTTTATCCCGGTGGGCTTTCTCGGCGGTCTGGCCGGGGAAATGTACAAACAGTTCGCCATCACCATCGCCATCTCGGTGCTGATCTCCGGTATCGTCGCCCTGACCCTGAGTCCGGCGCTCTGTGCCCTGCTGCTCAAGCCCGGGCATCACACCCCCGCAGCGCCATTTCGCGCCTTTAACCGGGTATTCGACAGGCTGACCCGCGGCTACACCGCCGGGGTGCGTTTCTTTCTCAAGCGCGCCGGCATCGGCCTGCTGCTGTTTGGCGTGATGATCGGTCTGATGATTCTGTTGTTCACTCGGGTGCCCAGCGCCCTGGTGCCCAATGAAGATCAGGGCTATGTGATCAACGCCTACTTCCTGCCGCCTGCGGCCTCCCTGACTCGAACCGAGGCGCTGACCAGCGCAGTGACCGAGCAGCTGGTGGCCCACCCCGCAGTGGAAAATGTGGTGACCTTCGCCGGCTTTGACGTACTCACCTTCGGCACCCGCAGCAACGCCGGGGTGTCCTTCGTGCCGCTCAAGGACTGGAGTGAGCGCACCACGCCCGAGCTGGATGCACGCAACCTGACCGGTGAATTCATGGCCATGGGCGCGGCGCAGAAGGACGGCATGGTGCTCAGCTTCAACCCGCCGCCGATCACCGGCATGAGCACCACCGGCGGCTTCGAGGGCTATATTCAGGACCGCAGTGGTAGCGGCACCGCCAAGTTGGCGGAGAAGGTCCAGGCCTTCCTCGCCGCCGCCGGCCAGCGCCCTGAGCTGGCCGGGGTGCAGAGCACCTTCAGTGCCAACGTGCCGCAGTACTTCATCGACCTGGACCGCACCAAGGCCCGGGCCCTGGGGGTGCCGATCAGCGATGTGTTCACCGCCATGCAGGCCACCTTCGGCAGCTACTACGTCAACGACTTCAGCCTGTACGGCCGCACCTTCCAGGTCAGCCTGCAGTCCGAGGCCGAGTTCCGCCGCAAGCCGGAGGATCTGTCCCAGGTCTATGTGCGTTCGGCCAGTGGCGAGCTGGTCTCCTTGTCTAGCCTGGTAAGGGTCGAGCGGATTCT
>JBFHPI010000049.1:0-12168 GCA_041592855.1 Pseudomonas sp. | reverse complement strand
TACCCAACGGGCTTTACGCACCACCATGTAGAGGAATCCATTTTCACTGGGGGCTCTATAGGAGCCGATGGCACCCAGGTGTTTGGCCATCACGGCCGTCATTTCCCAGCCATCGGTCGGGTCTGCCGACCAGGTGGCACAGGCCAGCTGCATAAAGCCCAATGACTCACCTAACTCGCGGACTGCCTGAGACCTTTCCTTGACCAGTTCCACAAACGACTCGTTCGCCCAGGCCCACATCCAGCCCGTAGGATGGGTTGAGCGTAGCGATACCCATCAATAATGGCTATTCATGATTCCCTCGTCACTTCGTTCGCCTACGCCCATATTCGTCTTTTCATCACCCGCCCAACCCACTGGCAATAACCCGGTTTGTACATATCGGTGAAATGACGACCACGGCCAATCGGCCACACGCTGCACATGTCCATGTTTGCGTGGGTTGTGGTGGATGTAATCGATATGCCGATTGAAATCCGCCTGGTCGCGGATGCGGTGTTCCCAATAACGGCGCTGCCAGATGCCGCGTTCGTCCTTGCGCTGTCGGCTGGCGGATATGCGCTCGCCGTAGGGCAAGGCGCGGGAAAAGCCAGTTTTGATCAAGCGCCAGCGCAGGGCGAAATCGGCATCACCAGCGGGCAAGGTTCATAGCGCATGCAGGTGATCCGGCAGGATGACAATGGCGTCGATGCGCCACGGATGTTGGCGCATGACCTTGCGGAAGCTGCTACGCAGCAGGCCGATCTGTTCGGTCAATAGCGCCTGGCGGCGGTCGGCCAGTTTGAGGGTAAAGAACCAGCTGGCACCTGGTGCGTGGTCGCGACGGTAGTTAGTCATGGCTGCAGTCCTTTGCAGAAGCCGGGTTGCCTGAGTGTAGTAGCTGTTTTATGTGAGACTGGTTGATGGGTATCGCGTTGCTCAACCCATCCTACGGGTGTTGCTTGGCGTTTGGTGTGTGTCCGCCGCATATGTGTTGCCCGGTCTAATGGTTCCGCCCTTACGGCAGCTCACTTTTGGCAAACGCCCCAAAAGTACGCAAAAGGTCTCGCCTCTTTAGCGCTGCCATCTGTGCTCGGTGCAGATTATTTGCTCGGCTTGCGATTCCGCACTGCAAGTGCCTGGCCACCTGTGGCGGTGGTGCCGAGCATTTGCAGTTCAAAACGGCTGCTCTGGGCTTTGATCAGGTCACTCAGTTTTTTAAAGCCATACATGCGGGAGTCAAAGTCCGAACGCAGCTTGCTGATATTGGAGCCGAGCAAGCCCAGGAAGCACCAGCCATCCTCATCCGAGTTGTCGTCGATCACCTTGGCAATAAAGTCCACCGGCACCTTCTGCGGTTTGACCTTGGCCGGTGCGGGTGGCGCGGTGGGTTTGCTTTCTGCTGTCGCTGTAGGTGCTGGAGTGGCACTTGATGCCCCATTGCTGAGGCTTTCCGAGTCGGTGGGTTCGGCATCGTTGCGCAGCAGTTCGGTGTAGATAAATTTGTCGCAGGCGGAGACGAAAGGCTTGGGGGTTTTCTGTTCGCCAAAGCCGATCACTTCCAGCCCTTCTTCACGCAGGCGAGCGGCGAGCCGGGTGAAGTCGCTGTCGCTGGAGACCAGGCAGAAACCGTCGAAGCGACGGGTATAGAGCAGGTCCATGGCGTCGATGATCAGTGAGCTGTCGGTGGCGTTTTTGCCTTTGGTGTAGGCGAACTGCTGCATGGGTTGGATCGAGTGATCCAGCAGCACCTTTTTCCAGCCGCCCAGGTTGGGCAGGGTCCAGTCGCCGTAGATGCGCTTGACGCTGGCGACGCCGTATTTGGCGATTTCCTCGAACAGCCCTTCGACAATCGCGGCGGGGGCGTTGTCGGCGTCGATCAGTACGGCGAGGTGTTTCTGCTGACGGCTGGGGCTGGGTTTGGCGGCCATGCTTCTTCCTTGAATAGGGTTGCCCCGACCTTACCGCCAAAAGCTGGCTATGCGCCATAGGCCATTGGTCAATCCTTGGCATGGAACCGGGCATGCCCGCAGCACCGTTATGCCCAAGATCGGCAACAGGGCCTGGAATTTGCTAACGCTTGCTGGCCCGGGCATAGACCCGGCATCCATAACGTTATCGCGCTTCGGAGCCTTTTGATGATCACTGCCACTATCACCGACTGCATGAGCAAGGATTTCGCCCGTATTTTCCCGGATATGCCGGTGGTGCAAGCTGCCGGTTTATTGATCAAGCACGACATGCTGGGCGGGCCGGTGGTCGATCAGGATGGCCTGCTGCTGGGCTGGCTGTCCGAGCAGGAGTGCCTGCGCGTGGCCATTCAGGTGGCCTACTACAACCAGCGGGTGGCCACGGTGCGCGACATCATGCGCAGTGATGTGCTGAGCGTGACCTGTGCGATGGACCCCATGGAGCTGGCGCAGCAGATGCTCGGCGATAAGCCGAAGAACTACCCGGTGGTCGATGACGAGGGCAAGGTGCTGGGCGTGGTGGCGCGCCGGCATTTGTTGCAGCAGCTGGATCGGGTGTTGGGGCGCCTGTCCTGCCCGAGCTAAGGGCTTATCTGTGCACCGCCACGGTGCATCTTTCGCCCTTGGGAGCCGCGCTGCACCAAAACGCGCGCTTAAGCGCTACTCGATGATGCCGGGGGCGCAGATGTGCGCGCCCCTGGCCACCGCTGCTAGCGCTTACTTCTGGGCGATGGCGAGCTGGTTATAGTCCTGAATAAAGTCGCGCAGGATATCGTCCAGGGCCAGCTTGGTGGATTGCTGGATGGCATTCTTCATGGCGAAGGCGCCCCCCCAGAACATCTTGCCACCCTGGCTCTTGCCTTCGACCTGGTAGGTCTTGTCGAACAGCTGCTGTTCGCCGGCGTTGACGCTGATTTTCAGGGTGACGTAGGCGCGGAAGTCGGCGAAGCGGTATTCCTGCAGCTCGAAGCTCAGCAGCGGCAGGTTGCCCTGCTGTTGGCTTTCGAGGCGGCCGAAGGCTTGTTGCACATCTGTCGATTGCAGGGTGCTGTCGAGCATCTGGCCGAAGTTGACGATCCACAAATTGGCATGGCCGACCACGGCGGAACGGAATTCGTAGTGATGGCTGCGGGTGGCCGGGCTCAGGGCGTAGGCGGCCGGGCCGCTGGCGCTGGGCAGCTGGCTTTCGCCGGCATTTTTGCTCAGGTAGGCGGGGTAATCCTGGGCGATGGGGTGCTTGATGCTGCAGCCGGTCAGGCTGGCGAGCAGGGTCAGGGCCAGCAGGTAGGCAATCTTCTTCATGACAAATCCTTGTTGATAAAGCCGGGGAGGGCACAAGGAACGACCCATCGACAGCGCCCGCTCCCTGGGCGGCGCAGAGACTAATGGCAATCTGGCCTGATGGCAAATTGGCATGGGTTGATGCTAGGTAAGCAGGCGTACGCGCAGTGCTATGCCCTATCGCCAGGTTCCGCGAGAGATTGGTATTCCAAAAATCAGTACTGTTGGGCTTGGAATACCATTAGGAATACAGAAGCGAGCGGATGTACGTGGATGCCGATGGACGCTGATGGCGCTGAAAGCCCCGTATTTACTGGGTTTCAGACACAAAAAAAGACGCCCGTGGGCGTCTCTTTCTGTGTGTTGGTGGAGCCGGGGGGATTTGAACCCCCGTCCGCCAGTTCTCCGCTATCGGTTCTACATGCGTAGCCATCTCTATTAAGTTAACTCCGCGCGGCCCGAGTGGCAGGGTGCTTGGAGCGAGCTGCATAAGTTTTAGCCGTTACACCTGCAGCGAGCTTGGCGGCGATCCTGTTCTATATGACTGACCAAATCTTCGGGTTTACAGGCATCCCCTAGGGTCAGCTAGCGGCACTTAGGCGGCTAGAGCGTAGTTGTCGTCGTTGGCAACTATAAGTTTGCAACAGTGGATTTACGAGTTCTGTTACCAACTCGGCATGCCCCTCAAGTTTCGCTACCGGCGTCGAATCCTAATCGGCCCCAAAACTTTCAAGCTGTAGCTAGGACGCCAGTTTACGGCAAAGGTTCCGCAGCGTCGACCAGCCATTGTGAATACGGGCGCATGGCGCGGCATAAGGCTATGATTGGCGCCACTGCGTTCTGTCGTGCCGATGAGATTGTCTATGCCCCGCACCTCGCAATACCCCCTGCGTCAGTGGATCTGGCGTGCCTTTGTGCAGAGTGCCCTGATTCCGCTGGTGCTGGTGGAGTCGGTGCTGATCGCGGTGTACCTGCTGAGCAATGCGGCGATCCGTGATGCGCAGATCGAACACCTGCAGCAGAGCGCTCTGGATGACCTGGGGACCGCGGCGTTGCGCGAAGGCCAGGTGATCGATGCGCGCTTGCGTGCGGTGGAGTCGCAGGTGCAGATCTTTCGTGATGCCACGCTTGAGGCCCTGCTTGACGAGGATTTTCAGCCCGATGCCCTGGAGCGTGGTCGTCATGGCGTGACTGATACGGGGGTGTTCTACAGCCACAGCGATGATGGCCGCGCCGCATCCTTTTATGCTAACAGCACGCCACTGGCCCGTCAGGATCACGCCAAGGCCCTGCGTCTGTCACAGTTGGACCCTCTGATGCGTTCGATTCAGCAGGTCAATCCACTGGTGGCGGCCCTCTATTTCAACAGCTGGGACAGTTACAACCGCATCTACCCTTTCTTTATGACCCCCGAGCAGTATCCCCATGACATGGTGATACCGGATTACAACTTCTATTACCTGGCCGACGCGCAGCACAACCCCGAGCGCAAGGTGGCCTGGACCGATGTGTACCTCGATCCGGCTGGGCTCGGCTGGATGATGTCGGCGGTGGCGCCGGTGTATCGCGGCGATTTCCTCGAAGGGGTAGTGGGCCTGGATATCACCGTGGGCCAGATGCTGGCGGAGATCGGCGAGCTGGATGTGCCCTGGCAGGGCTACGCCGTGCTGGTCAGCCGTGAGCACAACATCATGGCTCTACCCAGTGCTGGCGAGCAGGATTTTGGCCTGCGCGAGCTGACCGAGTATTCCTATGCCGAGGCGGTGCGTCGCGAAGTGCTCAAACCCGAGGATTTCAGCCTGGCCAAGCGCCCCGATATGCAGGCGCTGCTGGCAGCCATGGCCAATGGCGAAGGTAATGTGCAGGAGGTGCTGCTGGGCGGGCGTAAGCAGCTGATGGCCTGGAGTGAAATTCCCCAGACCGGCTGGCGGCTGCTTCTGGTGGTGGACGAGGCGAATATCTTCCGTGAGACCAACCGGCTGGCCGAGCGCTACCTGCATATCGGCTATCTGCTCATCGCCGGCCTGCTGCTGTTCTATCTGTTGTTTTTCGCCCTGATGTGGCTGCGTTCGCGGCGCCTTAGCCAACAGTTGGTGCAGCCCATCGACGGGGTGATCGGCATGATGCAGCAGCTGGGCCAGGGTAATTATCAGCCAGTGGCGCCCGGCAGCAGCATCCAGGAACTGAGCAGCATGGCCCAGGCCGTATTGCACACCGGTGAGCAGTTGCAGGCTAGCGAGGCCGAGCGTTTCGAGGCCCAGCGCATTCTTCAGTTGGTGCTGGAAAGCACCACCGAGAGTTTGTGGGAGGTGGATGCGTCGAGCATGACCATCAAACTCAGTGAGCACTTCCTCAGGCGTTTCGGCCTGAGCCACGAGCGCATGCCCTTTAGCGAGTACAACCAGCGCGTGCACCCCAATGACCTGGAGCGCATCCGCCATCTGCGTCAGCTGTTCGCTGGCAGTGGCGAAGATCAGTTCGAGGCCGAATATCGCTATGCCGATGCCCGTGGCGAATACGCCTGGCTGCTCAGCCGTGGCAAGGTGCTGGAGCGTGACGCCGAGGGCCGCGCGCTGCGTATCGCCGGCACCCATGTGGATATCACCCGGCTCAAGCAGGTGCAGGAGGAGCTGCGCCGCGCCAGTCTCGACGCCCTGGCGGCCAGCCAGGCCAAGAGCCGCTTCCTGTCCAGCATGAGTCATGAGCTGCGTACCCCGCTGAACGCCATCTGCGGCTTTGGCCAACTCATCGAGATGGAGGCTCAGGACAAACCTGACGCCAGGCAGGAAGCCGACTATGCCCGGGAGATCGTCAATGCCAGCCGCCACCTGACTTCGCTGGTGGATGACATTCTCGACCTGTCCAGCATCGAGAGTCGCCGCCAGCAACTCAACCTGCAGCCCGTGGCGGTGAGCGAGCTGTTGCACAGTTGTGCCGAGCTCGTGCAGCCCGAGGTGCAACAGCGCCAATTACAGCTACAGCTGGTAGGCGAGGTGGATGCCGGGCTCTATGTTCAGGCCGATCTGCGCCGGGTACGCCAGGTGCTGCTCAACCTGCTGTCCAATGCGATCAAGTACAACAGCCCCCGGGGCATGATCCGTCTGGGTTATGAGGTGCGCTCCAATGCCGTGCGCCTGTGGGTCGAGGATAATGGCAGCGGCCTGAGTGCCGAGCAGCAGGCCAATTTGTTCCAGCCCTTCCAGCGCCTGGGCCGGGAGAATTCCAATATCCCCGGCACCGGTATCGGCCTGGTGCTGTGCCGCGAGCTGGCCAATCTGATGGGTGGGGAAATGGGGTTCCATAGCCAGGCTGGCAGTGGCAGTCGCTTCTGGATCGACCTGCCCAGCGCCGCCGCGCCCAGTTCCGGCAATGGGACCGGGGGAGAGCAGGAAATAAGCCAGCCGCGGCAGCTGGCCGAGGTGCTCTGCGTCGAGGACCACCCGGCCTGTCTTAAGGTGGTGCAGGAGGCGCTGCGCGAGTTTGCCGAAGTGCGCGGCGCCGCTTCCATCCAGCGCGCCCTGAGCGAGTTGGACAGCTGCACGCCGACCCTGCTGCTGCTGGATCTGGACCTGCCCGATGGCGATGGCCTGCAGATACTCGACCATATGCGCCAGACCCCGCGCCTGCAGCGCGTGCCGGTGCTGGTGATCAGCGCCACGGTGGATGAAGCCGGCTTTGCCGAGGCCCGCCGGCGCGGCGCCCAGGCCTGTCTGGCCAAGCCTATTGACCTGGCCCAGGTACGGCGCTTGGCCCTAAGCCTGTTGTCTCAGGGGGTGTAGCGGGGCCTGCCGAAGGGTGCTGTTTACTCCGGATGTGGTGCGCACGGCGCACCCTACGGATTGCCGCACAGGTAGGGGTGTGTTTATTCGCTGGCGTTTAGCAGTTGCAGGGCCTCGCCCAATACCTTGACCGACTGGCTATGGTTGCCGGCTTTGTGCAGGGCCTCGCCTTCGGCGCGCAGCGCCTGCACCTGGGCCAGAACGGTGGCATCGGCGGGCGGATTGGTTTTCAGTATTTCGTCGATCTTGGCCATATCGGCCGGGCAGTGCATGGCCCAGAGCGAGGTGCTGAGCAGAGCGGTGGCGAGGAACAGGCTAAAGCGACCCATGATAAAGCTCCAGATGGTGGGTGGAGGCTTTCAGTATAGAAAGCCACCAGCACGCCGTCGGGTCATTGGTCTGGGGCCGAGTAGGCTGGACGCGCACACCGCCCCTGTCATTGGTGCGCATGGCGCACCCTAGGTTGTTTTGGCCTGGCTCACTCGATCCAGCAGATAGACCAGGCCGTGGTAGTCGATACCGCCGTGCTGGCTCAGGCCGATTTCGCAGGTGCGGCTGGTGCTGATGCCTTCCTCGCAGTGCTGCACGGCGTCCTTCAGGCTGCGCAGGGCGTGGCCGTTCAGTTCGGGGGTGGTAAAGCCCTTGTCCCCGGCAAAGCCGCAACAATGGATGCCCTCGGGAATGACCATCTGTGAGGTGCAACGACGGACGATATCGATCAGGCCCTGGGCCTCGCCCAGGTGCTGGGTGCTGCAGGTGACGTGCACCGCC
This sequence comes from Pseudomonas sp., assembly GCA_041592855.1. Lineage (GTDB taxonomy): Bacteria > Pseudomonadota > Gammaproteobacteria > Pseudomonadales > Pseudomonadaceae > Aquipseudomonas. The sequence goes on along the minus strand of JBFHPI010000049.1, from coordinate 4,388 downwards.
ACCGGCTTGTCCTGCGGGGTGATCTGCAGGCGGTCGAGCAACTGCTCACGGATAAATTTCACCGGGTCATGCAGCTTGAGCCGTGCATCCAGGCCGTCCTGCAGCAGGCGCAGGGTGCAGGGGCTGGTATCGCAGTAGATGGGGTCGAGGCCACAGCGGCTGGCCTGGAGCAGGGCATCGATCAGCGCCTGCTTCTTGCGCTCGGCCTGCTCGGCATAGCCCTTGGAGGCAAAGGGCTGACCGCAGCAGAGGTTGTCCAGGTCATCCGGGAATACCACCTGAAAGCCGCCTTTTTCCATTAGGGTGCGAGTCTTGTCCAGTAGGCTGACCTGTTCGCGATCATCGGCCGCTGGGCCCATCACCCGGGACACGCAGGCGGCCAGATAGACCACCCGGGGTTTGCCGGAGAGCGACCTTTGTGGAAGCTGCAGGGGCTTGATCGCTTGCGGCAGGGCTGGGGTCCACTGCGGCAGGCGTTGCCCGGAAACTTGGCGCAAAGCGCTGGACAGTCTGGCCAGGCGCGGCGCGCCAAGCAGCTGGCGTGCGGTATGGGCGGCCAGCAGTGCCAGGCGGGCGCCCTTGAGGCTGGTGGCAAAGTGCGTCGCCAGCCAGTCGGCGCTGCGTTGATTATTGGCGGTGCGGGCGCGCAGTTGGCGCACCAGATCGCCGGTATTGATGCCCACCGGGCAGCGCTGGGCGCACAGGCCGGTGGCGGCGCAGGTGTCGATGCCCTGGTACTGGTAGGCCGCTTCCAGCTCGCGGGTGTCGATGCCGGCGCGTTTTTTCGCCTGGATATCGCGCCAGATCACGATGCGCTGGCGCGGGCTCAAGGTCAGCCCCTTGGATGGGCACACCGGCTCGCAGAAACCGCACTCGATACACTTGTCGACGATGGCGTCGGCAGCCGGCAGCGGCTTAAGGTTTTTCAGGTGGATATCGCGATCCTCGGAGAGAATCACATCGGGATTGAGAATGCCCCGAGGGTCGAGCAGACGTTTGATCTGCCACATCAGCTGGTAGGCATCTGCGCCCCATTCCAGCTCGACAAAGGGCGCCATATTGCGCCCGGTGCCGTGCTCAGCCTTGAGCGAGCCGCCGAATTCCACGGCCACCAGTTGCGTCACATCCTGCATAAAGGCTTCGTAGCGGGCCTTTTCCGTTTCGCTGTCGAAGCCCTGGGTAAATACAAAGTGCAGGTTGCCTTCCAGGGCGTGGCCGAAAATGATCGCCTCGTCATAGCCGTGTTGGTCGAACAGGGCGAGCAGGCGATTGACCCCCTCGGCCAGTTGCTCGATGGGAAAGGTCACGTCTTCGATGATCACCGTGGTGCCGGTTCTGCGCACCGCGCCGACGGCGGGGAAGGTGTCCTTGCGGATCTTCCACAGCAGGTTGTAGGCGACCGGGTCTGCGCTGAAGTCCACCTGCTTTTCCAGGGGGAAGTGGGCGATGGCGGCCATGATCAGCTGCAGCTGTTCGTGCAGCAGGCTCTGGCTGGCGGCGCGGGATTCGATCAGCAGGGCGCAGGCGTTGACGGACAGGTCCTTGACCCATTCCGGCATGCCGGGCTTGTTCTGCACCGAGCGCAGGCTGCGCCGATCCAGCAGCTCCACGGCGGACACCGGCTGCTGCTTGAGTAGGGTCACCGCCCGGCAGCAGCTCTCGACATCGGGGAACACCAGCAGGGCGCTGGCCTTGTGCGGATGTTCGGGCACGGTGTGGTAGGTCACCGCGCTGATAAAGCCCAGGGTGCCTTCGCTGCCGACCAGCAAGTGGCTGAGGATATCCAGGGGCTGGTCATAGTCGACCAGGGCATTTAAAGACAGGCCGGTGGTGTTCTTTAGCCGGTACTTGTGGCGGATCTTGGCGGCCAGGGCGCCATTGGCCCGGGTCTGCCGGCCCAGCTCGGCCAGTTGATCGAGCAGTTCGGCGTGGCTAGCCTGGAAGGCCTGGACGCTGAGCGGATCTTCTGTGTCCAGCACCGTGCCGTCGGCCAGCACCAGGCGCATGCCGGCCAGGGTGTGGTAGGTATTGTGCGCGGTGCCGCAGCACATGCCGCTGGCATTGTTGGCGACGATGCCGCCGATCTTACAGGCGTTGATCGAGGCCGGATCGGGGCCGATCTTGCGCCCCAGGGGCGCCAGCACGGCGTTGGCGGCGGCGCCTATGACCCCGGGTTGCAGGCGGATCTGCGCGCCCTGGTTGCGGATTTCCCGGCCGTTCCAGTTATCCCCCAGCACGATCAGCACCGAGTCGCTGATGGCCTGGCCGGACAAGCTGGTGCCGGCGGCGCGAAAGGTCACTGCCACGCGGTGCTGGCCGGCCAGTTTAAGCAGCGCCACCACCTCGGTTTCCGCTTCGACCCGCAGCACCAGCTGGGGGATCAGCCGGTAGAAGCTGGCATCGGTGCCAAAGGCCAGGGTGGACAGCGGGTCGTCGAAGCGCCGCTCCTGAGGGATCAGGCGCTGGACTTCGGCGAGAAAGGCGGTGGGCAGGCTCATGAGGGCTCCGGTGATCAGGGCGCGCTGTGGCGCAACTCGCGTACCAAAGAGTCGGCGCTGATATCGCGGATGCTCTTGGCCCCGGTCAGCACCATGGCCACGCGCATTTCCTTGTCGATCAGCTCCAGCAGGTTGCTGACCCCGGCGCCACCGGCGGCGGCCAGGGCGTAGACGAAGGCGCGGCCGAGCATCACGCAGTCGGCGCCGAGAGCGAGCATGCGCACCACATCCAGGCCGGTGCGGATGCCGGAGTCGGCCAGCAGGGTCAGCTCGCCCTTTACCGCATCGGCGATGGCCGGCATGGCTCGGGCACTGGACAGCACGCCATCGAGCTGGCGCCCGCCGTGGTTGGACACGACGATGCCATCAGCGCCGAAGCGCACCGCATCCTTGGCGTCTTCCGGGTCGAGAATGCCCTTGATGATCATCGGGCCGTCCCAGAAGTCGCGAATCCACTCCAGGTCCTTCCAGGAAATCGAGGGGTCGAAATTGTTGCCCAGCCAGCCGATGTAGTCGGCCAGCCCAGTGGGGTTGCCACGGTAGGCGGAGATATTGCCCAGGTCGTGGGGCTTGCCCAGCAGGCCCACATCCCAGGCCCAGCTCGGGTGGGTCATGGCCTGCAGGATGCGCCGCAGCGGCGCGTTGGGGCCGCTCATGCCGGAGTGGGCATCGCGGTAGCGCGCGCCCGGCACGGGCATGTCCACGGTGAATACCAGGGTGCTGACGCCGGCGGCCTTGGCCCGCTCCAGAGCGTTCTTCATAAAGCCGCGGTCCTTCAGCACATAGAGCTGGAACCACATCGGCCGGTCGATGGCCGGCGCCACTTCCTCAATCGGGCAGACCGAAACGGTGGACAGCGTGAAGGGAATGCCCTTGGCCGCCGCCGCCTTGGCCGCCTGCACTTCGCCGCGACGGGCGTACATGCCGGTCAGGCCGACCGGTGCCAGGGCCACCGGCATGGCCAGGGTCTCGCCCAGTACCTGGGTTTCCAGGCTCAGCTCGGACATATCGCGCAGCACCCGCTGGCGCAGGGCGATTTCGGCCAGGTCGGCGACGTTACGGCCCAGGGTGTACTCGGCGTAAGCGCCACCATCGATATAGTGGAACAGGAAGGGCGGCAGCTTGCGCCGGGCGGCTTCGCGGTAGTCGGTAGAGGCGGAAATAATCATGGAGTCACCGGAGAAAAAGGGTTGCTACAACGGTTGCGGACGCGCCTGCTAGCTGGCGCGCCCGTGCCGCTTATCAGCCTGCCATCAGCGGGTCGCTGACGCCCAGCACATAGACCGCGAACAGGGCGATCAGGCCGGTGAACAGCACGTAGTACAGGGTAGGCCAGATGGTCTTGCGCAGGATGCTGCCTTCGCGGCCCAGCAGGCCAACCGTGGCCGAAGCCGCGACTACGTTGTGGATCGCCACCATATTGCCGGCGGCGGCGCCAATGGCCTGCACGGCGACGATCAGCGCGCTGGAAATGCCCAGGCTGCTGGCCACGCCGAACTGGAACTGGCTGAACATCATGTTGCTCACCGTGTTGGAGCCGGCGATAAAGGCGCCCAGGGCACCGATGCTGGGTGCCAGCAGCGGGTAGATGGCACCGACGCTATCGGCCACCCAGCGCGCCATCAGGATCGGCATGCTGGCCAGCTCGGCGCCATTGACCCCGGAGTTGATCAGGATGCGCACCATGGGCACGGTGATCCGCGCGGCGACGCCCACCCGGGGCGCGTCCGTGGTGTTCGGTCCGGAGGTGTGCAGGACGCGCTCGTTGACGTTCTGGTTCCAGTAGTCCAGGGAATCGAAGCCGAGCAGCGCGTACTTGCCGACGAACTGGCGCAGCACCTCGTTGCTCGGTCCCATCACCCAGCCGGCCTTGCCGTCACGCAGATAGCG